>DATJIB010000001.1:0-3307 GCA_035493575.1 Rhodocyclaceae bacterium
ATTTTCCAAATAGCCATCCGCTATCACTTGGATAGGGACAATCAATTTGATGTAATGGGGCACTCAGGACACAATCGCATCTCCAACAGTTTCTAATGCTGTTTTTTCAACCTAGGAGATACGTATGTCGTCCCTGATCAATACACAAGTTCAGCCTTTCAAAGCTCAAGCCTTCGTTAACCGTAACGGCAAGGGCGAGTTCATCGAAGTTAGCGACAAGGATCTCAAGGGCAAGTGGTCGGTCCTGATTTTCATGCCAGCTGCTTTCACTTTCAACTGCCCAACCGAAATCGAAGATGCCGCTGACAACTACGCCGCTTTCCAAAAGGCTGGTGCAGAGGTTTACATCATCACCACCGACACCCATTTCTCGCACAAGGTGTGGCACGAAACCTCCCCAGCAGTGGGCAAGGCCAAGTTCCCACTGATCGGCGACGCAACCCACACCCTGACCAACGCTTTCGGCGTGCACATTGCTGAAGAAGGTCTGGCACTGCGCGGCACCTTCATCATCAATCCAGACGGCATCATCAAGACCCTGGAAGTGCATTCCAACGAAATCGCTCGTGATGTTTCCGAAACCCTGCGCAAGCTGACCGCTGCTCAATACACCGCAGCTCACCCAGGTCAAGTTTGCCCAGCCAAGTGGAAGGAAGGCGCTGCAACTCTGGCTCCATCCCTGGACCTGGTCGGCAAGATCTAAGCTTTATAAAAGCAAACTAGTAGAACCCGTCCGCGGCCACAAGCGGCGGACGGTATTTGAAATACAAGGAGAACTCTTATGCTCGACGATGCAATCAAAGCCCAACTTAAGGCCTACCTCGAAAAGGTGATCTATCCCATCGAGATCGTGGCCAATCTGGACGACAGCGACAATGCCAAGCAAGTGCTGGCGCTGGTGCAGGACATCGCTAGCCTCTCCGACAAGGTTTCCTATCGTGAAACGGCTGACAGCAGCGTGCGCGCGCCATCGTTTTCGATTAACCGCATTGGTTCGGACATCAAGGTCCGCTTTGCCGGCCTGCCTATGGGCCACGAATTCACTTCACTGATTCTGGCTTTGCTCCAGGTCGGTGGTCATCCATCCAAGGAAGAAGCAGAGCTACTGGAGCAGATCCGCAAGCTGGATGGCAAGTACGATTTTGTCACTTATATCTCGCTGACCTGCCACAACTGTCCGGACATCGTTCAGGCCTTGAACTTGATGGCTGTTCTCAACGAGAACGTCAGCCACGTCATGGTCGATGGCTCGATGTATCAGGCTGAAGTCACCGAACGCAACATTATGGCCGTGCCAACCATTTATCTGAATGGCGAACACTTTGGCCAGGGCCGCATGTCGCTCGCTGAAATCGTAGCCAAGCTCGACACCGGCGCGGCTGCGCGCGAAGCGGAAAAGCTCAATGCCAAGGAAGCCTATGACGTGTTGATCGTCGGCGGTGGTCCAGCTGGCGCAGCTGCTGCGATCTACGCTGCACGCAAGGGCATTCGTACCGGTATCGTCACCGAACGCATTTGCGGCCAGGTGCTGGATACGCTCGGCATCGAGAACTTCATTTCGGTGAAAGAAACCGAAGGCCCCAAGCTGGTTGCAGCGCTGGAACAGCACGTCAAGGAATACGACGTCGATATCATGCCGCTGCAGCGTGCCGAAAGCATCGTTCCGGCCACGACTGTTGGCGGTCTGCTTGAAGTCAAGCTGGCTGGCGGCGCAACCCTGCGCAGCAAGAGCATCATCTTGTCGACGGGCGCACGCTGGAGAGAGATGGGCGTGCCGGGTGAGCAAGAATTCCGCAACAAGGGCGTGGCTTATTGCCCGCACTGCGACGGTCCTTTGTTCAAGGGCAAGCGCGTGGCGGTGGTCGGTGGCGGCAACTCCGGTGTGGAAGCCGCGATTGATCTGGCCGGTATCGTTGCTGAAGTAACGCTGCTAGAGTTCGCGCCTGATCTAAAGGCAGATGCCGTGCTGCAGAAGAAACTCTACAGCCTGCCTAACGTCAAGGTGATCAAGAACGCTCAGACCACTGAAGTGAAGGGCGACGACAAGGTCAATGCGCTGGTGTACAAAGACCGCACTACCAACACCGAGCATACGCTGGCGCTGGAAGGCATCTTTGTGCAGATCGGTTTGCTGCCTAACTCGGACTTCCTCAAGGGCACCGTTGCATTGAGCAAGTTCGGTGAAGTCGAAGTCGACGCCAAGGGCCACACTTCAGTGCCGGGTGTATTTGCCGCAGGCGACGTGACGACCACGCCGTACAAGCAAATCATCATCGCCATGGGTGAAGGCTCGAAGGCCGCATTGAGCGCTTTTGATTATCTGATTCGCAGTTCGGTATCGGATGAGAGCGAGCAGAAGGAAGCCAAGGCGGCTTAAAGTCTGCTGCAGTAAAGAAAAAGGGCCTGCATTTGCAGGCCCTTTTTTATGGCGCTGAGTCGTTCAAGCCGTGAGCTTTTTACGGCCCCAGGTCAAACCGAGCAAGCCCAGGCCCAGCAAAGCCATCGAGCTCGGTTCTGGAACGTTTTGCACGGGCAGATCCCAGCCAATCACATCAAGAGCGAGCAGGTCATTGGCACTCACATGGAGCAATTCACCCAGAGCAGCGGTTGGGTCCATGATGCCAACGTTGTTGTTGTCACACCAATGGCTGGCTTGGCGACCATCACCTTTATTTACACCAGTAGCAAAACAGCCGCCTTGTGTCACGCCGCCATCAATCGAGAAGAATTTAGCGCGTTGATCTGCAGTCCAGTCGACCACACCATTTTGCTTGCTCAGTGCGGAGTAACGGAACAGGTCCAGAGGCGACAGGAAAGTGAACTGGGAGTCGAGGAAGCTACCGCCGCTTGGTGGTGAGTTCAGGTCCAGAACATCCACGCCGCTGATAAAGCCTAGCGCGTGGCCGATTTCATGCATGGCGATGCCGACGAAATCAAATGCATTGGACAGAATGCCGTTGCCGCGATTGAAGTCGAAGTTGTAATTGCTGTTGAACTGGATGAATGCATCACAGGTGCCGATACAACCGGCCAGAACCTGAGCATTAGGATTCAAACCCAAGGCTTTGGCTTCCGCATTGGTCATGCGCACCGTGTTGTTGTTGGCGTTATTGTTGTTATCGATATACGGCGTGGCGCTGCCAGAGCCGTTTGGACTGTTTGACGTCCGATTGAGCAACATATTGACGCTGTTGCCGGCAGGTAAATGCGCCACGGCAATTGCGTCATTGGCCGACTTGGCATCATTAGTTAGCGCCGTTTTGACTGCGCCGTAGGAATAGTTAGTCATGGCCGAACCGGTTTGGCC
>DATJIB010000002.1:0-4154 GCA_035493575.1 Rhodocyclaceae bacterium
ATGAATCATTGCTGCACGCCCCTCCGCGCTATTCATCAAGCGCCGAGGCAATTGATCAGGCGGTACCAGCTCAGGTTTCAGCGGGCGTCCGCCCTCGGCGGCAATTGCCATAGGCGCACTGTCCAAGCGGCCGTGTTGCCAATCGCGGTGCAGCGCGGCAGTCAGTACCTGCTTGCGCTCAATATCGGTACAGCTCAGCGCGGCGGCAGCTTGTTCAAAAATATTCGGCATCACTGTAATTTTTGACGGGGGTTTTACGTCTATGTCAGTATGAGCATGCGCTTGTTGATTGGCGTTCAAACTGACGCATAAGTCAGAATTTTCCTAGAACCAAATTCCGGCCATCTTGCTCAAACCATCTATTCATCAGGAGCTGTCATGTTGATCAAACGTCCGGACGATATTATCCCCTCAGAAATCACGCCTCAGGATTTGTATCTGCGTCGGCGCGAATTCATCAAGACCGGTGTCGGGCTGATTGGCCTCGGTGCCACCGGCATGCTCACATCGATGCCAGCCATGGCTGCGCCCAAACCAACGCCGCCCTTTTCCAACGCCAAGAAAAGCAGCTACGCTACCCCAGGCGAGGATTTGACCCCCTATCAGGATGTCACCCGCTACAACAACTATTACGAATTCGGTACCGGCAAGGCTGACCCTGCACGTTATGCCGATACACTGCAAACCCGCCCGTGGACAGTCACGATAGAAGGATTGGTCAAGCAGCCCAAGACCTTGAGCATTGATGACATCCTCAAAGTTGCGCCGCTCGAAGAACGCATCTATCGCATGCGCTGTGTCGAAGGCTGGAGCATGGTGGTTCCGTGGGTAGGCCTGCCGCTGTCCACTTTGCTCAAGCAAGTAGAGCCACTCGGCAGCGCCAAATACGTTGAGTTCTATACCGCAGTACAACCCGACAATATGCCCGGCATCAATCGCCGCTATCTGGACTGGCCTTACATCGAGGCTTTGCGTCTGGATGAGGCCATGAACCCGCTCACGATCATGGCGCTCGGTTTATACGGTGAAGCCTTGCCCAACCAGAACGGCGCACCGATGCGTTTGGTGGTGCCATGGAAATATGGTTTCAAGGGCGGCAAGTCGATTGTGAAAATCCGCTTTGTCGAAAAAGAACCGCGCACCACCTGGATGAAGGCCGGCCCATTTGAATACGGTTTCTATTCCAATGTGAATCCCACTGTTGATCACAAGCGCTGGAGTCAAGCCAAGGAGCGCCGCATCGGTGAATTGCTCAAGCGCCCGACACTGATGTTCAATGGCTATTCAGATCAGGTGGCACACATGTACGCGGGCATGGATCTACGCCAGAATTTCTAAATGAGCCAACCGTCCGTCCGCACCCTCGCCGCCCTCAAGGTGGCGTTGTTTCTGCTTTGCCTGTGGCCGCTGACACGGCTGGCGCTGGCCTTGTATGCCAGCCTCAACGGCAGCACTATCCTCGGCCTGAACGAAGAGCTTCTGGGCGCCAATCCGATTGAATACATCATTCGCGATCTTGGCACCTGGGCTTTGCGTTTTCTGCTTATCACCCTGTGCATCACTCCTCTGCGCAAACTCACCGGCTTGAATTGGCTGCTGCGTTTCAGGCGCATGCTCGGCTTGTATGCTTTCTTCTATGCGCTGGTGCATTTCAATATCTACCTAGGACTTGATCAGAGCTACGACTGGATTGAGATTGCCAAAGACATTCTGAAGCGGCCATTCATTACCGTGGGCATGCTCGCCTTCACCTTGATGTTGCCACTGGCGATCACCTCCAATGCGGCCATGATCAAGCGCCTTGGCGGCAAGCGCTGGCAAGCATTGCACAAGATGATTTATCCGCTGACCATGCTGGCGGTGCTGCATTACTGGTGGCTAGTGAAGAAGGACATCACACAGCCGGCCATCTATGCGGGTTTGCTCAGTGTGCTCTTAGGCGTGCGCTTGTTCTGGAACTGGCGCAACAAGCAGGCAATGCCTAATCAGCCTGCCGTCTGAGCTGGGCTTTCTGGTGCGCCCGTGAGGCGCGCTTGTCCTTGCGCTGATGCAGACCGCCCTTCTTGAGCACGGCGCTGGTGCCAAGCGGATTGCGCGGCTTGATCTGCACTCTGGCGCGTTGCTTGGCCTGCTTCATTTACTCGGGGCGCTGCTTGTGGAACTGGACGATGCTGCGACCATCGGCGGTTTTCTTCGGCTCACCGCGCCAGGCGCTGCCGTAAACAATCTCGAAGGTCAGTGGCAAGCCGGCTTCACCACGCATCTTTTCCCACTGACGAATGACACGACGCCAGTCGGCGAAACCGAGTTGCCCCAGTAGCGCATTGCGTACGCCAAGATGGCGCTGGTCGGCGAGAAAGGTACGCGCACTTTTGTAGGTGAAAGTGATGTATTCCACATCCATGACCGGATCACCGAAGCCGGCGCCGACGAGCTGATCGCCGATGTCATGCATGTCATAGAAGCGCCGCACCGGCGTGGTGATGCCTATCGCTGCCCCCGCATCACGCAATTCTCTGCAGGTGTCCGGACCGAGCATGGAGAAAATCAGCAAGCCACTGGTTTCCAGCACCCGCGCAAACTCTTTCCACACTGGCGCAGTGTCATCCAGCCAATGGAAAACGAGATTGGACCAGATCAATTGCAGTGACGTGTGCGGCAAGGGCAATGCGATTGCATCGGCCTGAACCGGCTGCGGCATGTTGCTACGCTTGATCAGCTTGTCGAGCCAGGAGCGGCTATTGCCACTCGCTTGCACCATGCGCAACATCGGCTGCGCAAAGTCGATCGCCAGTGTTTGCGCTTCAGGATAGCGGCGCTGCAATTCGCGCGCACCGCCGCCCGTGGCGCAGCCGATATCGGCCACGCGCTGCGGATTCAACTTGACGTAATCGAGGCGCTCGGCGAGGCGCATCTGCACCTCGCGGGCCAGGACTGCGGCTTCGTCGTAGCTTGCCGCAGCCTGCGAAAAATCAGACTGCAGTGATGCCAAGACGGGTGAACAGCTCAGCGTCGCGGTCGGATTCGTTATTGCCGGTGGTCAGCAATTTGTCGCCGTAGAAAATCGAATTGGCGCCGGCGAGGAAACACAGCGATTGCAACTCGTCGCTCATCTGCTCACGGCCCGCCGACAGACGCACATAGCTGGCCGGCATGGTGATACGGGCCACGGCAATGGTGCGCACGAAATCGAATGGATCAATCGGCTTGGCGTTTTCGAGCGGCGTGCCTGGGATAGGTACGAGGTTGTTGATTGGCACCGACTCAGGTGGCGGGTTCATATTGGCCAGCTCGGCGATCAATGAAGCGCGACCTTTTTCGGTTTCGCCCATGCCGACGATACCGCCGCAGCACACCTTGATGCCCGCGTCGCGCACCTTGTCTAGCGTATCGAAACGATCGGCCTGGCTATGCGTGGAAATGATCTGACCGTAGAACTCAGGCGCAGTATCCAGATTGTGATTGTAGTAATCGAGACCGGCATCCTTGAGGCGTTCGGCCTGACCTTCACGCAGCATGCCCAGGGTCACACAAGTTTCCATGCCAAGCGCTTTAACAGCACTCACCATCGCGGTGACCTTGTCGATATCACGATCCTTGGGGCCACGCCAGGCGGCGCCCATGCAGAAACGGCTGGCGCCTTTTTCCTTGGCGGCGGTGGCTGCCTTCACAACCTCTTCGATTTCAAGCAGGGCTTCTTTTTCCAGGCCGGTGTTATGGCGGGCGGCCTGCGAGCAATAACCGCAGTCTTCCGAACAGTTGCCAGTCTTGATCGACAACAGGGTCGAACGTTGCACGGCATTCGGCGAAAAGTTTTCGCGATGCACTTGCTGGGCGCGGAACATCAGGTCGGCAAATGGCAGGGCGAGGAGCTCTTCAACCATCTGTTTGCTCCACTTCATAGCAGGTGCAGAAGGGGTATTTGCCGGGGCAAGAGATTGCTCAATAGGTGCGTTCATGGTGAGGCCGGTACAATCGAAAGACTGGATCTTGGTGGAAGGGGTGGATGTTGTCAAATTGGCGGCAAATCGGCCAAACCGCACTCGCTGCACTTATGCCGCAAAGTTGCCATTTGTGTGGCAACAAAAGTGGCGCAAATGCCCTGTGCACAGCCTGTCAGGCCAGCTTGCCCCTTCTCGACACCAGCCGTTGTC
>DATJIB010000003.1:0-4606 GCA_035493575.1 Rhodocyclaceae bacterium
GTCACCACCAGTCCCGCCTCCTTGGGCGACAGAGAGAAGCCGCCCTGCAGCAAGAGTGGCGCGTAGAACAGCAACACAAACAAGACCAGCCCTGTCAGCAAGGCCAGGGCTGCCAGTCGGCGCACGGTTGCATCGGCAAACAGATGCGGCGGGATGATAGGTGCTGCAGTACGCCGTTGATGATGAATGAACAAGCCACCAAAGACGATGGATAAGCCAACCAGGCCCCAGAACTTCAAGCTGGTGAAACCCAATCGCTCTCCGAGTTCAGTGGTCATCAGCAAAGTACCAATCGCCAATGTCAGCAGCAACACGCCCAGCCAATCGAGCGCCTTGCCGGCTTTTTCGCCGTGCGCGACCCAGGGCAGATAACGCCATACGATAGGCAACGCGATCAGTCCAACAGGCAAGTTCACATAGAACACACTGCGCCAGCCCAGATGCTCAGTCATCCAGCCACCCAGTGCCGGACCCAGTGCGGACGAGATACCAAACGCCGCCGACAGCATGACCTGCCAGCGCACCCGCTCAAGGGTATCGGGGAAAAGATCGCTGACCGAGGCGAATGCCGAGCCCATCAGCATGCCGCCGGCAATGCCTTGCAGGCCACGGGCCAATACCAGTTGCAGCATGCTGCCGGACAAACCACACAGCACGGATGCGAGCGTGAACAAAGCGATGGAAGCCAGCAAATACGGTTTGCGCCCATGCAGATCGCCAAGGCGGCCAGTGACCGGGATCAGAATGGCATTGCCTAAAAGATAGGCAGCCGCAACCCAGGGATACAGGGCAAAACCTTGCAGCTCGGCCACCATCTGCGGCAGAGCTGTACCCACCACGGTCTGATCGAGCGCGATCAGTACCATCACGATTGAAATACCGGCCAGGGCAATCACGGAACGCGACATAAAACGTCTTTCGAACAAAAACGAATTTTACTTGAGCAGGCAATCCAGAGTCCCGACTCATTACGCACTCTTACCAATTTGAAGAGTTCAAACACCTTTCTTGCGTCACGTATCATTGAGGACATATCGCGTTGAAGGAGAACCACGATGTCGCCGAACAGCGTCCTGATTGTCGGTGCCGGCCCTACCGGACTGGTGCTGGCCCTGCATCTCTCACACCACGGCATTCCGTTTCGTCTCATCGACAAGAATCCGGGGCCCGGCCTGGCTTCACGGGCAATGGTGGTGCATGCGCGCACACTCGAGTTGTATGCGCAGCTTGGCCTGGCAGACGAAATCATTGCCCAGGGCATCAAGGGCAATCGCCTGCATCTCAAGGAAGATGGCCGCGATGTAGCGACATTGAACTTCACTGACTTCGGCGCGGGTCTGAGTCCTTATCCATTCATCCTGTGTTATCCGCAGGACGATCACGAACGCTTCCTGGTCAGCAAGCTGGCAGAGCGTGGTGTGAATATTGAGTGGAACACAACGCTCAAATCTTTTTCCCAGACCGATGCGCATGTACGTGCCGTTATCGAAAAGAGCGGCGACGAGACATTGTTTGAGGTCGAATACCTATGCGGCTGCGACGGCGCGCGTAGCGCAGTTCGACAAGGCCTGGAGCTCGACTTTCCGGGTGGCACTTACAGCCAGATTTTCTATGTCGCCGATGTCAAAGTCAGCGGCGGCGGCAACGACGACATTTACGCCAACCTCGGCGAGACGGGTCTGGGCCTGATTCTGCCGGTAAGAAGCACGGGCATGAAGCGTTTCATTGGCACCGTGCCAGAAGAGCTGCAGGGGAAAGCCACGCTCGGCTTCAGCGATATTCAGCCCTACATCGAGAAACTGCTGCATGTGCACGCCGAAGAGGTGAATTGGTTTTCCACCTATCACGTACATCATCGTGTGGCCGAGCACTTCCGCATGGGGCGCGCTTTTCTGGCAGGCGACGCCGGTCATATTCACAGCCCCGCCGGTGGACAGGGCATGAACACCGGCATAGGTGATGCCATCAACCTCTCCTGGAAACTGGCGCATGTTTTGCAGGGCCGCGCAGCGCCGACCCTGCTCGACACTTATGAAAGTGAACGTCTGGCCTTTGCCAAAGTACTGGTTGCCTCCACCGATACCGCCTTTACCGGCCTGGTTGGGCGCGGCTGGGGCGGCCGCCTGATGCGCACGGTGTTCATGCCGACGCTGGCCCCCTTGATGACCCGCTTCACCCGGGTGCGGCGCATGCTGTTCAACACCATCTCGCAGATTCGCATTCAGTATCGGCATAGCTCCCTGAGCAGCGGCCAAAGCAAAAGTGCGACCTGTGCCGGAGACCGCCTGCCCTGGATTGCAGCCCTGGATAATTTTGCCCCTCTGCGTTCCCGGGACTGGCAATTGCATATCTATGGCGCCGTTGAGCCAGAACTGGCGCAAACGGCCACCAATTGTGGCTTGGCCCTCCATGCCTTCCCCTGGAACACGGACGCCAGCGCTGCCGGCCTGCACCCCAGTACGGCTTACCTGATTCGCCCTGACGGCTATATCGGGCTGGTCCTTCCCGAGCAAAACAGCCGTCAACTGGCTGACTACATCGGCGTTAACCATCTTAAGTTCTGAGATTTTGGCTGGATTTTGCTCCGACCAAGCCCAAATCGGCCCCGAATTAAACTTGTTTCTATTTGTAAATCAATATTTTGGCGAAATCAGGTGTCAACTTACTTGAACTCTGGTCGTTATAGGAGTCAGGAGGCAACACATCATGAATGTACAAACCGTACCCCAACCGCAGCAGGCTGCTGCATCGCCCGCCACGCAGACCCAGACCACCAACCCCTTGGCATCTGGCATCAGCGAAGAAGTTCGCCAGGTCGCACTGCTCGGCTACAACTAAGCAAGCCTTGATGCTTGCCATCCGGGATGAGACGACTCATCCGATGGCCGCATTGGCATTCCAATGCCCTGGATGTCTTACTCCCTCAGCTGACTGATCGACCTATAAGGTCGGGGCGAAGCATAGGCAGATTTCAATCTACAAATGAAAACGCCACCTGTACGGTGGCGTTTTTTGTATTCGGGTCCAGCTATTCGAACTGAAGCTCAGACTGCAGGATATTTGCAGGGTCATCCTTTTGCGCTTCGGGAATCAGATTGCTGGCCTTGATGCCCAGCAATCTCAGCTTGCGATCAAAAATCACCCGGCGCAGACATTCGCGCGCTGCTGCCACAATCTCATCAGCCTGACTCACTGTTACCGGCAAAGTGAAATCACGCGTCACGATGGAAAAATCATCGAACCTTAACTTGATGCCTATGGTCTTGGCGGCATAGCGTTTGCGCTGCAGATCATCAGCCAGGCGTGAGCATAGGTGAATCAGGATTTCGGAGAGTCGCTCACGATCTTTGCGCGCATGCAGATCGCGTTCGAAGGTGGTTTCACGACTGATGGATTTGGGCTCGGACTCGGTGACAACCGCGCGATTATCAACGCCATTTGCTGCATCCGCCAGCCAGGCGCCGTAACTGCGCCCGAACTGTTGCTGCAGCATGGCAACCGGTTGTGCGGCAAGCTCACCAATGGTCTTGATGCCGAGTGTCGCCAGCTTTTCCGTCGCCTTGGGGCCGATGCCGTTGACCTTGCTCACAGCCAGCGGCCAGATGCGCGTCTGCAAATCTTCGGGCTGCAGTATGGTCAGGCCATCCGGCTTTTGCAGATCCGAACCGATCTTGGAGAGCAGTTTGTTGGGACTGATGGCAATCGAGCAGCTCAGGCCGGTGGCCTCTTTGACCGCGGCTTTGAGTCGCGAGGCCAGGGCCAAGGTTTCGTCGGGCAAGTCGGTTAGATCAATGTAGATTTCATCGATGCCGCGATTCTCGATATGCGGTGCAATCTTGGCGACCGCAGCCTTGAACAGGCGCGAGTAATGACGGTAGGAATCAAAATCGACGGGCAATAAAATTGCATCCGGCGCCAGCTTCGCGGCCTTCATCATGCCCATCGCCGAGAACACGCCCAATGCGCGGGCCTCATAGGTCGAAGTGGTGATGACGCCGCGCCCGACATAGTCTCGCAGTCGCGCGAACTGCCTGCTGCCATCTTCGCGCTGCTGAGGCTGGGCATTGCGGCCGCCGCCAATGACTACTGGCTGACCTTTGAGTTCGGGATAGCGCAACAGCTCGACGGATGCATAGAAGGCATCCATGTCGAGATGGGCAATACGACGCGGGGTTGAGGTCACAACAAAAGATAAGCGGCAGGCAAGTTATGCCAAGCATAACTTGCCTGCCGACCGGATGGCGCTACATCATTAATTAGCCGGCATCGCCACCTGACACATAACCCTGATCGCCGCGCAGATAACGTGACAACCACTGTAGCAAGGCCACAGCATCGCCTACGCCGATGAATCCGCTTTGGGTGCCGTTATCAAAAACCGGGGTGCCGTCCAGCGCACTGTAAATCGTCAAGCCGTCAAATGCCGCGACAGGCCGATAACCGGCATGCAGGCTAAAGCGATTGGCATTCAGGATGCCATCGGTAACGTGCCCAAGAAACTGTACCTCGGGAGTACGCATCGTCGCCATATCATGCGCCTTCAGAAAGGAAACTACGGCCAATAACGCGTTGCCTACGGCCACGCGCTGGTAGTCGGATTGATGCG
>DATJIB010000004.1:0-4628 GCA_035493575.1 Rhodocyclaceae bacterium
GCGGCTACTCGTTCTTTGGTGATTCTTTCGTCTACATCCTGTTCAACGACGGCACCGACCAGTATTGGGCGCGTTCGCGCGTGCTGGAAAGCTTAAGCCAGGTTTCCGGACGTCTGCCCAAGGGCGCCAACCCCAGTCTGGGGCCGGATGCCACTGGCGTCGGCTGGGTCTATGAATACGCACTGATCGATAAAACAGGCAAGCACGACCTCAGTGAGCTGCGCGCCTTGCAGGACTGGTTCCTCAAGTTCGAGTTGAAGACGGTGCCCGGGGTTGCCGAAGTGGCGACGCTAGGAGGGCTGGTGCGCCAATACCAGATTCAGGTTGACCCGGACAAGCTGCGTAATTACCGCCTGCCATTGTCCAAAGTAGTGGCTGCCGTGCAGGATGCCAACCAGGAAGCCGGCGGTGGCGTAATCGAGCTGGCCGAGGCGGAATACATGGTGCGTGCGCATGGCTATCTGCAAACGCTGGATGATTTCCGCAATATTCCGCTCATGGTCAGCACCAGCGGCACGCCGATTTTGTTGTCTGACGTCGCCCGCATCCAGCTTGGGCCGGAGCTGCGGCGCGGCGTCACCGAGCTGAATGGCGAAGGCGAAGTGACCGGCGGCGTGATCGTGTTGCGCTCCGGGCAGAATGCCTTGCAAGCCATAGATGCCGTGAAGGCCAAGCTTGCTACCCTGAAAAAAAGCCTGCCAGCCGGTGTGGAAATCGTCACCACCTACGACCGCTCGCAACTGATCAAGCGCGCTGTGGATAACCTCACGCACAAGCTCATTGAAGAATTCATCGTCGTCGCGCTGGTCTGCCTGGTGTTCCTGTGGCATCTGCGCTCGGCGCTGGTGGCCATTGTCGCTTTGCCGCTGGGCGTTCTGGTGAGCTTCATCGTCATGTATTACCAGGGCATCAACGCCAACATCATGTCGCTGGGTGGTATCGCCATTGCCATCGGCGCCATGGTTGATGCGGCGATCGTGATGATAGAAAACGCGCACCGCAAGCTGGAAAACTACCAGAAGGAATATGGCGAGCCGGATCATGGCATGCACATCGCCCTGATTGTTGATGCGGCGCGCGAAGTCGGTCCGCCGCTGTTTTTCTCGTTGCTGATTATTACGTTGTCGTTTATCCCCGTTTTTACGCTGGAGGCGCAGGAAGGCAAGCTGTTCGCGCCGCTGGCCTTCACCAAGACCTATGCCATGGCCGCTGCGGCTGGCTTGTCGGTGACGCTGGTGCCCGTGCTCATGACCTTGTTCATCCGCGGCAAGATTCGGCCTGAGGGGGAAAATCTGCTTAATCGATGGCTGATCACCTTGTACAAACCCATGCTGGGCGGCGTATTGCGCCATCCTAAAACCACGCTCTTTGTGGCTCTGCTGCTGGTACTGCTGACACTTTGGCCGCTGGGCAGGCTTGGCAGCGAATTCATGCCGCCGCTGGACGAAGGCGATCTGCTTTATATGCCGACCGCTTTGCCCGGACTATCGGTGTCCAAAGCTTCGGAAATCCTGCAACTCAGCGATCGACTGATTAAAACCGCGCCGGAGGTGGCCTCGGTATTTGGCAAGACCGGCCGCGCCGAGACAGCAACTGACCCGGCACCACTGGAGATGCTGGAGACTACAATTCAATTCAAGCCGCGCTCGGAATGGCGCGTGGGCATGACGCCGGAGAAACTGGTCGAGGAACTCGACTCGCGGCTGAAAATCCCCGGCATGGCCAATGTCTGGGTGCAGCCCATCCGCAACCGCATTGATATGCTCTCTACCGGCATCAAGAGCCCAGTCGGCATCAAGATCGGCGGCCCTGATCTGGCCACGCTGGAAAAGCTCGGTATCGAAGTCGAGCGCCTCATGAAAAAAGTGCCGGGGGCGAGCTCGGTGATTTCCGAGCGCGTGACCGGCGGGCGTTATGTCGATGTGCGCATAGACCGGCTGGAAGCGGCACGCTATGGCCTCAATATCACCGACGTGCAGTCACTGGTTTCGACGGCGATAGGCGGCGAGAACATAGGCGAAAAAATCGAAGGCCTGGCGCGCTTCCCCATCAATGTGCGTTTCCCGCGTGAGCTGCGCGACTCGGTGGAAAAGCTTAAGGCCTTGCCCATCATCACCGCACAAGGCGCTACCGTGCCGCTGGCAGCTGTCGCCAAAGTGAGCATTGTCGACGGGCCACCCATGATAAAAAGCGAAAACGCACGGCCCAATGTCTGGGTCTATATCGATATTCGTGACCGCGATCTGGGTAGCTTTGTGCATGACGCCAAAGCCGTGCTGGATAAGGAGTTGCAATTACCTGCAGGCTATTCGCTGAACTGGTCCGGCCAGTTTGAGTATTTCGAACGTGCTTCCAAAAGACTGAGTTATGTCGTACCCATGACTTTGGGCATCATCTTCATACTGCTGTTCATGGCATTCAAACGCATGACTCCCGCGCTGCTCATTCTCGGTAGCCTGCCATTCGCCCTGGTTGGTGCAGTGTGGTTTCTCTACCTGCTCGGCCACAACTTCTCGATTGCCAGCGGCATCGGCATGATTGCGCTGGCCGGGTTGGCGGCGGAGTTCGGCATTGTCATGCTGGTCTATCTGGATGACGCGCTTGAGCGCTATCGCTCGGCTGGCAAACTCAATACGCAGGAAGACTGGCACGCGGCCCTGATTGAGGGCGCAGCCTTGAGAGTCAGGCCCAAGGCCATGACAGTGGCGGTGATACTGGCCGGCTTGATTCCGATCCTGATCGGGTCGGGTACAGGCTCAGAGGCCATGAGCCGCATCGCAGCGCCCATGGTCGGCGGCATGCTGACTGCACCGCTACTGTCGCTATTTGTACTGCCGGCAGCCTATATGTTATTGCGCAGTAATGGTGATGGTAGTGGCCGGACAAACTGTGATTCGGCTTCCTCTGCCAGCAATGGCTTGCCAATCAGGTAGCCTTGTGCGATGTGGCAGCCATGATCGCGCAGGAAAGCCATTTGTTCCTCTGTTTCCACGCCCTCGGCGATGGTTGTCAACTTGAGGCTGTGCGCCATGGCAATAATAGCCCGGCTAATGGCGGCATCCTCAGTGTCGCCAGGAATGTCTTGTACGAAACTGCGGTCGATTTTCAGGTAACTGACAGGAAAACGCTTCAGGTAGGCCATGGAGGAGTAGCCGGTGCCGAAGTCGTCAATGGCAATGCCGATGCCGGCGGAGTGCAACTGCTCCAGCTTGCCGATAACAGTCTCGGCCCTTTCCATCAGGACGCTTTCAGTTAACTCCAGTTTGATGAGGTGGGGAGATACGCCTGATTCTGCCACGATGAGCAGGATTTTCTCCACAATATCGTCCTCCTTGAGCTGGCGGCCCGAGAGGTTGACGCTCATCGTCAGGTCGGTGTGGTAGGTATCTTGCCAGGCCTTGGCTTGTTGGCACGCGGTACGCAGCACCCATTCACCGATAGGGATAATCAGGCCGGTATCTTCGGCCAGGGGAATGAAGTCGGCGGGGTTGATCATACCCATTTCTGGATGCTGCCAGCGCAGTAGTGCCTCGAAACCGCAAAGCCGACCGCTCTGGATAGCTGCTTGCGGTTGGTAATAGAGCAGGAACTCGTTTCGCTCTAGTGCCTTGCGCAGGCTGTTGCCCAGGGTGAAGTGCTTGAATGTCGTGCTTGCCATGTCGGCAGTGAAATAATGGAAGCTGTTTTTCCCGTGCGCCTTTGCATAGTACATAGCGGTATCGGCGCAGCGCAGGAGATTGGAGATATTGGTGGCGTCGTTGGGGTAGAAACTGATGCCGATGCTGGCGCCGATAAAAACCTCCTTGTCCTCCACCTGGAAATTTTTGGACATCGTGGCGATGGTTTTCTTGGCTACGATCTCCGCCTCTTTGGGATCCGAGATATTCTCAAGGATGATGGCAAATTCATCGCCGCCGATCCGGCAGATAATGTCTCCTGCCCTGAGCGCTTGATGCAGTCGATCCGCGGTGTCTTTCAGCAAGATATCACCTATATGGTGGCCCAGGGTGTCGTTGACTACCTTGAAGTTGTCCAGATCGATGAAAAGCAAGCATACCTTGCTGTTGAAATGCGCTGCATTATCGATTGCCGTAGCCAGGCGATCATTAAAGAAATGACGGTTGGGGAGTTGTGTCACGTTGTCAAAATGAGCGAGGTAATCAAGATGATTTTCCGCTTGCCGTCGTTTTGCAAGTTCCTCTTCCAAGGCAAGGTCGCGTTTCTGGATGTGCGCCAGCATCTTGTTGAAACCCTGTGCCAGTGTGCCGATTTCATCGCGCGTGTTCAGCGAGGCACGGACGTTGTAATCCTGATCACTGGAAACCTGATCCATCAGTTCGGCCAGGTTGCAAATAGGCTGGGTGATGATGTTGCTCAGGTTTTGGAGCAATTTGCGGGCGACAATCAATGCCACGGCAATGGCAAGCATTGTGGCAAGGCAGAACAGCATCAGACTGGAATACAGGCGGTCAAGGCTGGCTTCCAGGAACAGCCGTCCAGCAAGCATGTTATTGATACGAATGTCTTGCGATAGGGCAAGTACGTGCCAGTCGAATCTGTTTCCTGTCCAGGCCGGCATGAGCCGGATGTGGTCGCGACCGGAGTTTGGCCTCGTATAGGTGGCAAAC
>DATJIB010000005.1:0-6578 GCA_035493575.1 Rhodocyclaceae bacterium
TTTTTCATTGGATGTCCTTGCAGCAGGATCAGGCGGCGCCTTCAAAGATGATCTTCCATTGACCATCTTCTTTTTGCCAATACTGACGCTTCTGCATGATGTTGGTGAGGTTGTTGCTCTTGTAGTCCTGCTGGAAGGTAACGACGACCATGTCGTCTTTACCTGGGTAGCGGAACATGGTCATTTTTTCGGTGCCGACGCTGATCCAGTTCTTGGCGGCATTGACCTTGCGCTTCTGTTCGGTCCAGCCTGCATAGTCGAGGCCATCTGAGTTGAATTGGCGCGAGTAGTGGCTGGCGTAGCGATCGCCATCACGACTTTCCCAATCTTTGCGCCAAGAATCAACCGCACTGAGCATACTCTTGCGCTCAGTCTGCCATTCGTCTGGCGTCACCCATTCCACGCTCGGGCTGATGATGACCGGCGTAATGCCGATCTGCAGATTCTTGGAAACAATATCCAGGTCTTCGTTGGCTAGAACCACGCAGCCGTCCGACGCTTTGGGTGGGCGTGAGTAGGTATTGGACGGCGTGCCATGCAACCAGATGCCATGACCATCGCGGCCCATACGACGATCAAAATCATTCGGGTAGTTGAGCGGCCAAGCACCACTGCCGTAAAAGTCGCCCAGTTTCTCGCGTGAAAGATTGCCCACCACTTGATATACACCGATAGGCGTCTTCTTGTCGCCCTCGCGCATCTTCTCGGCGCCGAGTTTGCCTTGTGTGATGTAGTAGTCGCTCACAAAGCGCGGCGTGCCATTTTCGTTCTGGTACAGATACAGGCGCGAACGTTGTGCATCAACCACGACCGCAAATTTTTGTTCCGGCTGCATTTGTAGCAGGTAACGCGGGATCGCATCGACTGGCGGCTTGGTGCGATAGGCCTTGAGGCGGGCAATGGCTTCGTCGCGCAGATCGGCGAGCTTTTCCTTCGGCGCATTGACTGCATTGCCAATGGTCGAAATCGGTTGTACCCGTGATAACAGCAAATCACCTTTGACCAATTGGCCCAGACGGAAATTCGGGTACTTGGCCGTCAGCGCCTCTGCCTGCTCCAAGGCAGCATCGAGTTGGTTCTGCTCAATGCGTGCAAATACCTCTGCCAATTGCGCTTCTGGATTGGCCGTCGTCAACAAAGGCATCTGGGCGTGCGCGGGCAATGCGCTGTGCGCGGGCGGCCGGTTCCCTAGCACTTCGCTACCGATAAAGTAGCTCGCTATGAGAATTCCGATGCCTGCAGGAATGGCCAAACCACGCATAACTATCTCGCGAAAAATTCTATTAACTACCAATGCGCTCTTGCTGAATCAGCCACTTGCCATCACGCTTTACCAGCGTAACCATCTTGTTGCTGGACGAGGATAGCGAAGCCGACTTGTAGTGCTGGCGGAACTTCGCTGTTACTTGATCGGCAGCATCTACCGTAACCTTTAGATTTTCGATTACAACACTGATTTTGCCTGGTTTGGTGACGCGCGCAGTCCGTTCAGCTTCCCAACTGGAACGGCTCTCGCCACCTGGAACCTTGAAGTCTTTGGCGTAACGAGCCAGATAGGCTTTGATATCTTTCTTCGACCAGGCGTTGGCCCAGGCATCCAGCGCCTTGCCCACTTCGGCGCTAGGGTCGCTGCCATTGTTCTTCGGCTCAGTCTTTGGCTCAGGCTTGGTTTCAACCTTAGGTTCAGGTTTCAGCTCGACCTTGGGTTCTGGCTTGGTTTCAACCTTAGGCGGCTCGGCTGGCTTGGTCGGCGCAGTTGCAATCACCGTAGGCGTAGGCGGGGCTACTGTCGTTGGCGGTGTGGTCGGCTTGCTTGGCTCAACCGGAGTTGGCTTCGTGGCCGCAATCTTGGTGCCCGGGCTCATCAGATCACGAATCAGGGCCAGCTTGTTCTGGGCGCTGGAGTTGGACGAGTCCAATTGCAGCGCCTTGTCGTAGGCCTGGCTGGCGAGGCGGGCATACAAGTCACCTAGGTTCTCGTGTGCAGTCGCGTAGGACGGATGGGTGCGAATCGCCATTTCCAGGGCCTGCTTGGCCTTGTCGTACTGTTTTTGCTGAGCGTAAATCACGGCCATGTTGTTATAAGGCTCAGGCAGCTCAGGGTAGTCTTCGGTCAGCTTGTTAAAAACCGTAAGGGCTTCAGCATTGCGGTTCATCTCGGTGAGGATGATGCCTTTCAGAAAGCGCCCCTGGGCATCCTTGGGCTTGCCCGCCAGATACTTGTCGACCTGCTCAAGCGCCTGGCTCTGCTGTCCCTGCTTTAGCAAACGGCTGGCGTCCTGCAAAGTGTCGGCGTAGGCTGGCACGACTAGGCTGGTGAAGCTCAAGCAGGCAATGGTCAGCGCAGCAGGCAGGGAGAGGCGATTTACGGTCATGGTATACTCAAAACGATTGCTGGGCGGTCCTGAATCTCAGTAACTGCCTGAATTCAAAACGTGTTTTTTGTTCTGCAACGGTTTAAATTGTGTTTTTCAAGCACTTTCTGCCGATGCTGCTGGAAGGGTTGACAGGACTGGTAAGGTATAAGCCAACATGCCAGCAAACATAACCCTGAATTCTACCAACAAGCCGGCCCTGGCAACAGTCGAAATGCACCGCCTTTTCGCTTATTCCCAGAGGTTTGCGGCTTGTCGTAACCGATACAGACATGCTCAAAATCCATAATTCCCTGACTCGTAGCAAACAGGATTTCATTCCTATCGAAGCCGGACACGTGCGCATGTACGTATGCGGCATGACTGTTTATGACTTTTGCCACCTCGGACACGCCCGCGTCATGGTGGTTTTCGACATGGTTGCACGCTGGTTGCGGGAAAGTGGCCTCAAAGTCACCTATGTTCGCAATATCACCGACATTGATGACAAGATCATCAAGCGCGCCGCCGAAAACAAGGAAAGCATTCGCGTTCTGACCGACCGTTTTATTGCCGCCATGCACGAAGACGCTGATGCACTGGGTGTGTTGCGTCCAGACCACGAACCACGTGCGACTGAGTATGTGCAGCAGATGCTGGACATGATAGCCAATCTTGAAAAGCACGGTTACGCTTATGTCGCGACCAATCGCGATGTCTGCTACTCGGTGCGCAAATTTCCAAACTACGGCAAGTTGTCGGGCAAGTCACTGGATGACCTGCGTGCTGGCGAGCGTGTCGAGGTGGTCGATGGCAAACAAGACCCGCTTGATTTCGTGCTTTGGAAGCATGCCAAAGATGATGACGCTGCTGAAGTGAAGTGGGATTCGCCTTGGGGCGCTGGGCGTCCCGGCTGGCATATCGAATGTTCGGCGATGGGCAGTGATTTGCTCGGCAAGCATTTCGATATTCACGGTGGCGGGCAGGATTTGCAGTTCCCTCACCATGAAAACGAAATCGCCCAATCCGAAGGCGCTCATGATTGCCAGTATGTGAATTACTGGATGCACAACGGCTTTATCCGTGTCGACAACGAAAAGATGTCCAAGTCCCTGGGCAATTTTTTCACCATTCGTGATGTGCTGAAAAGCTACGATGCCGAAGTCGTACGCTTCTTTATTCTGCGTGCGCAATATCGCAGCCAGCTTAATTATTCCGATGCGCATCTTGACGATGCCCGTGGTGCCTTGACGCGCTTATATACCGCGCTGAAAGGTCACCCCGTTTCGAGTAACCTCATCGACTGGACCGAGCCGCACGCGCAGCGCTTCAAGGCTGCAATGGACGACGACTTTGCGACCTCGGAAGCGATTGCTGTGCTGTTCGACTTGGCTAACCAGGTCAATCGCGATGGGGATATGAAAATGGTCCATCAGCTGCGTGGTTTAGCCGGCGTACTTGGCCTGTTGCAACGTGATCCGCAAGAGTTTCTGCAGGCCACGCCTGTCAGCGAGGATGGTCTGTCGAACGAAGCTATTGATGCTTTGATCGCAGCCCGCGTAGCGGCCAAACAGGCAAAGAATTTTGCCGAGTCGGATCGCATTCGCGACGAACTCAAGGCGGCTGGCATCGTACTCGAAGACAAACCCGGCGGCCTCATCGAGTGGCGTCGCGGTTAATTCAACAAGGTAAAAACGACTGATGCAATTTCGCTACCCACGGTCGTTCTTCAAACTGCTGGCAGTCGGCTTCTTTCTGGCCGTGCTGCCTTTGATGGCCGGTTTGTTTGCCAACACGGTGGCAATTCAGCGCCTGGCAGCGCAAAGCCAGCAGGCGGTGTTCGATGCCGCGCGTATTGCGCATGGTAGCCGCCAACTGGCAGAGATTGTCCCAACCCTGGAGCGTGCCGCCCGTCAAAGCCAGGTCTTGCAGGACGCATCATTAAAGGCGGGGTACGCACAGTTGCGCCAGGAGTTCGCGGATCTTATCGAGCATATGCGTCAAATGCCGCTGGATAAAGAGATGCGCACCCTGCTGACGCAGATGGTTGATCAGGAGCAGGCCGCATTTGACTTACAGCAGCAGCCCGCCAAAGCCAAAGCAGCGAACGCTCTGTTTGCCGGCCTGACAAGCACTGGCCGCAATATGCTGGCTCACTCCAATGCCGTGATCGATAGAGAGGCCGAGGCACTCAGCGCTCGCGCCAGCGAAGCCGAAGCCAGCGCACGAATTCAGCTGTTGGTTGTCATACCGGTTGCATTGTTAGTGGTGGCCGGCTTCACTTATTTATTGGCGCGTCCGATTGCGCAATTGGAAGCAGGCATACGCGGCCTCGGCGAGCAGCGCTTGCATGAGCGTGTAGTCGTGGAAGGGCCTGAGGACTTGGTGCAACTAGGGGAGCGCTTGAATTGGTTGCGCGAACGCTTGCAACAACTGGAGGAACAAAAGGCCCAATTTCTGCGCCATGTTTCGCACGAACTCAAGACTCCGCTGACGGCATTGCGTGAAGGTTCGGAGTTGTTGGCCGAAGGAACCGCAGGTGCACTACAACCACGCCAACAGGAAATTGTTGGCATCGTGCGCGAGAACAGCATTCATCTGCAGCATTTGATTGAAGATTTGCTACGCCATGGCGAAGCGGAGTTTCGTGCGGCGCGCGTGGAGATTAAGAACTTTTCCCTACCTGAATTGGTGGCGCAGGTTTTGGAGCGCCACGGCATTGCGCTGGAGGCGCGGCAAGTGGAAGTTGAACCCAATGTCGTCAATCGTAAAGTTCAGTCAGATCCGGAACGTGTTCGTGTCATTCTCGATAATCTATTGTCGAATGCCATCAAGCACGCACCGCAAGGTAGCGTGGTGGAACTTTCCATATCGCTGGAGGATCAGCAACTGCATATCCACGTTTTAGATACTGGGCCAGGAGTGCCGGAAGAGGCGCGCGAGCGTATCTTCGAACCCTTTTACCGCGGTGCTACACCGCCGGGCAGCAAAGTGAAAAGTACCGGGCTGGGCTTGTCGATCTGTCGTGATCACGTTCGAGCGCTGGGTGGAAACATAATAGTGGGTACTGGGCGAGGCGACTTCTTGGTCAGCCTGCCTGTGGAGACTGTGGCGTGAGAAAACTGATATTGCTGTGGATAGTACTGTTGCTATCCGCGTGTACGACCCTGCAAGGCGGTAACCCGGATCGTTACTGGCTAAAAGACAGCAGCTTGGGTATGGATGATGCGGTATCTCTGCTGCACTATGCCAGCTATACAAGAGCACTCTCGGCGGCGGAGCGCGACCGCGAGTTAGACAAGCAGAAAAGTGCTTACAACAAAGACAAAAGCGATTTTCATCGACTGCAATATGCGTTGGTATTGAGCACCCCGAGCGCCACGGCCAATGAGCGCAAACAAGCCTGGCAACTGGCAGACTCTTTCCCGGACGGAAATGATCATGATGCCGGCCTGAGTGCCTTGGCGGCATTGCTGGCTAATCAGCTGCAGGCGCAAACACAGGGACAACAGCAGGCGCAAAAGCGCATTGATGAACTGGAAAAAAAGCTGGAGGCCGTCAAGGATATTGAGCGCAGCCTGCTGCACCGCGAGAAAGGCAAACCGTGAGCGAAAGCCGCCCTAATTATCTGCTGCTGGTTGATGACGATCCGGATTTGCTGCGCTTGCTGGCGATCCGCCTGGAGGCCGCTGGTTATCGCGTAGAGACAGCGAATAACGGCACTGAAGCGCTTGGGCGCGCCAGCGTCGAACGACCTCAGCTTGTTATTTCAGACATGCAGATGCCTGGCATGGATGGCGTTGCTTTATTTGACGCCTTGCGTGTGCAGCACCCATTGCTGCCTGTGATCATTCTCACCGCGCACGGCAGTATTCCCGACGCAGTGGCGGCTACACAACGCGGCGTATTCGGTTATTTGACCAAGCCGTATGAGCCTAAGGCCTTGCTTGATTTGGTTGCGCAAGCGCTGCGCTTGTCGGCGGGCAGTGATCACAGCAGTGATGCTGATCCGAGTTGGCGCAGCGATATCGTCACACAGAATAACGTCATGGAAGATCTGCTGGCGCGTGCGCAACTGGTTGCTGCGGGCGATGCTAGCGTATTGCTGCTGGGCGAGTCGGGTACTGGCAAAGAGGTACTGGCCAAGGCAATTCATCGCGCCAGCCCGCGTCGGCAAGGGCCTTTTGTCGCCGTTAATTGTGGCGCGATTCCCGAGAACCTGCT
>DATJIB010000006.1:0-10879 GCA_035493575.1 Rhodocyclaceae bacterium
GCTCCATGATCAGCGACTCGGTGCCTAGCAATGAGAACGAAGGCGTATACGCCTTGGACAGATCAGCGCCAGGCAAGAGCTTGCCCTTGTTGAAGTGGCCGTTCGGATCGACTCGGGCCTTGTAGGCACGGAAGGGAGCGATCTCTTCCTCTTCCAAGAATTCCAGTTTGGTCAGACCGATGCCGTGTTCGCCCGAGATCACACCGCCCAGACTCTTGGCCAGCTTCATGATGCGCTCGACCGTATGCGTCGCGGTCGACAGCATCTGATAGTGGTCCGAGTTCACCGGAATATTGGTATGCACATTGCCGTCACCGGCATGCATGTGCAGCGCGACAAACACACGGCCACGGCGTACTTCTTTATGTATCGCCACCATGCGTTCGCGGATGCTGCGATACGGATCGCCGGAGAACAGAATCTCCAGCGGCATCTTGACCTCGTTCTTCCACGACACGCGCACCGAGAAATCCTGCAGGCGATGGAACAAGGTCGGATTGACGGTGCGATTGGTCAGCTCACCGGCGGTAATGCCATGCTCAGCAAATTGCGCTTCGGCTTCAGCCAATGGCATATCCAGATTGTCGAGCAGCCATTGCCAGCGGGCGCGGGCGTTAGCGAGAAGCTCCAAGGCTTGATCGCGTCTATCGCCGAGCAGGACTTCCTTATCAAGGCCGGTGTCGGCCACATCCAGCGGCACATCGCTCTTGAAAAAAGCAGTCAGCGCATCGCACAGATCAAGCTTGTTCTGTGTCGACAGTTCAATATTGAAGCGCTCGATGCCGTCGCAATAGTCGCCCATGCGTGGCAATGGAATCACCACGTCTTCGTTGATCTTGAAGGCGTTGGTGTGCTTGGCAATCGCGGCAGTGCGGCCACGGTCGAGCCAGAATTTCTTGCGCATGTCCGGCGTTACGGCAATAAAACCTTCGGCGCCGCGCAGATTGGCAATGCGCGTCACTTCAGATGCCGCGGCCATCACAGCCGTCTCGTCATCACCAACGATATCGCCGATCAAAACCATTTTGGGACGGCCATGGCGCTTGGCCTTGGTGGCGTAACCGACGGCGCGCACATAGCGTTCGTCCAGATGCTCAAGGCCAGCCAGAATCGCGCCGCCCGGCGAGGTCTTCAGGTAATCAGTGATTTCAACAATCGACGGTACGGCTTCGCGCACCTGACCAAAGAACTCCAGACAGACTGTGCGCGTATGCGTCGGCATGCGATGCAGAATCCACACCGCCGAAGTGATGATGCCGTCGGTACCTTCCTTCTGCACGCCGGGCAGACCGCCGAGGAATTTATCGGTAACGTCCTTGCCCAAGCCGAGCTTGCGGAACTTGGCGCCCGGCAGCTCGACGATTTCTTCCTTGATATGACTCTTGCATTCCGCATCATCGGGGCCGTAAGTGCGGACACGGAACTGCACCTGATCCTGATCGTGAATCTTGCCGAAGTTGTGATTGAGACGCTCGATCAGCTTCCAGTTGCCATCGGGATCAACCATCTTCCACGAAGCCAGATTATCTAGCGCAGTGCCCCACAGCACGGCTTTCTTGCCGCCGGCATTGGTGGCGACGTTACCGCCTATGCATGAAGCATCGGCCGAGGTCGGATCGCAGGCAAACACAAGACCGGCATTTTCTGCGGCTTCCATGGCGCGGCGCGTAACCAGGCCCGCGCCGGTAAAGACTGTCGCGTAAGCGCGATCAGCGCCGGGCAAGCGGGTCTGCTGCACCTTGCCGATGTCGATCAGCTTTTCGGTATTGATCACTACCGACTTGGCCGTCAGCGGAATCGCGCCGCCGGTGTAACCGGTACCACCGCCACGCGGGATGATGGTCAAACCGAGTTCGATACAGCCACGTACCAGCGGGCCAATTTCGGCTTCGGTGTCGGGATACAAAACCACGAAAGGATACTCAACGCGCCAGTCGGTCGCGTCAGTCACATGCGAGACACGCGCCAGACCATCGAAAGCAATATTGTCCTTGCGGGTGTGCTTGGCGAATACCTTCATGGCCTGCTTGCGCAGATCATAGGTATCCGAAAAGTGTTTGGCGAAGGCATCAACAGCCAGATTGGCGGCATCGATCAATTGCCCCACCAGATCATTGCCGCTGCGGCGCTTCTGAATTTCACGCAGACGATGGCGCAAGGCTTCGATCAGCGCCGCGCGACGATCAGGATTGTCGAGCAGGTCGTCTTCAAGATAGGGGTTGCGCTGCACCACCCAGATATCGCCAAGCACTTCGTAAAGCATGCGGGCGGAGCGGCCGGTGACGCGTTCAGCGCGCAGGATGTCGAGAACCTTCCACATCTCTTCTCCGAGCAGGCGAATGACAATCTCGCGGTCAGAGAAGGAAGTGTAGTTGTACGGGATTTCGCGCAGGCGGGCGGACATGGGGTGTGGGGCAAGGCTTCAAAGGTGATATTTTAGGGTAAAGACCGCACGAGCGGGCTTATCCATCACGCAATATGCATTGCTCATAAAGACCTTATCTCCGCATGGAAATCCGCTTTATCCGCACAGTGCGAGAAATCGTCCATCTCGCCTGGCCTGTTCTAATTTCGCAACTGGCAGTGATGGCGAATGCCGTCATCGATACCGTCATGTCCGGCCGCCTCGGCGCAACCGAACTGGCCGGAGTGGGCATTGGCGCCTCGATCGTGATGACCCTGTACGTCACCTCGACCGGCGTGCTGCTGGCGCTAACCCCCATGATTGCGCACCTGCACGGGGCCGGACGGCCTTCTGCGGTAGGAGAAGAAGTGCGTCAGAGCATCTGGGTGGCCTTGGGTTTGGCCGTCATAGCCGTCTTGCTAATGCGTTTTCCGCAACCCTTTCTGGCCCTAACCGAACTGCAGCCGGCGGTTGAAGAAAAAGTCCGCGCCTACCTCAATGCCAGCAGCTGGGGCGTCCCTGGGCTGATGCTGTTTCGAGTGTTTTCAGGCTTTTCCACCGGGGTCGGCCAGCCGCGCGCGGTCATGCGCTTCAATTTGTTAGCAGTAAGTTGCAAGATTCCACTCAATCTGGTTTTCATTCCCTTTCTGGGCGGTGCCGGCTGCGCAGTCGCCACGTCGATATTGTCCTGGCTCAATGCTGCCCTCGCCTGGCGCTGGTGTTCGCGGCGGGAAAGTTATCGTGAGTTCGCCTTGTTTACGCACTTCAGCCCGCCCCGCTGGTCTGCCATCCGCGATTTTTTGAAACTGGGCTTGCCGATTGGCGCAACATTTCTGGTTGATGTGACGGCTTTCAGTTTCATGACCCTGTTCATCTCCCGCTTCGGGCCGGCCACTTCCGGCGCGCATCAAATCGCCGCCAACCTCGCGGCCTTGACCTTCATGCTGCCTCTGGCGCTCGGCAATGCCGCCGCCGTCTTGAGCGGGCGTGCACTGGGGGCTGGTAATCCGTTGCAAGCACGGCGTGTGGGTATCGTATGTCTGCTCACGGCCATGGCGGCGGGGCTGAGCTTGAGCCTGCTCTTGTGGCTGGGCGCCCCATTAATCGCCAGCGCCTACACCAACGATGCCACGGTACATCGGATCGCCGTGCCGCTGATTGGCCTGGTGGCGATTTATCACATTGCCGATGCACTCCAGGCCGCTGCGGTAAATATTCTGCGTGGCTTCAAACACACCACGGCGCCGATGCTGATTTACGCGGGCGCCTTATGGGGCATCGGCCTGGGTGGTGGTTATCAACTCGGCGTGGTGCGTGGCATGGGGGCGCAGGGCTTCTGGGTCGCCGCTATCGCCAGCATCGCCTTGGCCGGGGTACTGGTGGCTGGCTACTTCCTCAAAATCTCTCGGCAGCTGGCCTTGCGCAAGTCGCATTAACTGACAATGACGGGACCAGAACGCATGGTCCTGCGTACCTTTGCGTATGGTTGTGCCTATTTCATGCCGGCCTCTAAGTGAAAAAATGATGGCTTGTTGGCAAAGCATCAAACTGCCCAAGCATAGAGATAATTCAAAACCAAGAATTGAGGGGTAAAACCGGGCTAAACTAGCGCTTCGTCAGCAGAATGCAAGCATGGCACCCGTAAGATCCGGAAAAACAAATACATAAAAACTACTCGCAGGTCCGCTACTTTCCTCATTTTGGCTTGTCCATGAATTTCTTTGCGGCTAGTCCGCGTCGTCCTCTTGTCGAGCATTGGCCGTGGCTGTTGGGCATGGCCTGTACATTGGTTCTCGATCTCTTGCAGCCATTCGCGCTGCAGCAACTGACGTTTTATTTTTACCAGCACATTGTCACGCTGCCGCTGGCAGCGGACCGCCCCCTGCCCTTACCTTTGTCGCTTTTACTCAGCCTGGGCCTGGTCTTGTTGCCTTTGCCTTTGTCGCGCCGCCAAGGTGCGGGTACGGCCTTCCTGATTTGCAGCATCTGTATGGCGCTGCCCTTGGCAGTCGGCTGGATTCTTCTGCAAAACGGGATTTGGTATGCGCCGTTTGCTGCCATCATCGGCCTCTGGATAGGTGCTTCATTTAATTTTGCACGGCAGTTGCGGCAGACACAGCGCAAGCTTTTGCGGATTCAGCGTCATGCAGAAGCCACGCTCAGCGCAATTGCCGATGGTGTAATGAATGTAGCGCCGGACGGCACCATCCGCACCATGAATCCTGTGGCAACACTCTTGGCGGAAATCAGCAACGGGCGTATCGGCCAGCACATCAGTGTTGCTTTCGGCCTGCCTGGGCAAACTGCCCGCCAACTGGAAGAGCTGATCAGCCAATGTGCCAGCGAAGGCCGTACCGTGCGCGCTGAGCCACACCTGAGCATTAATGGACGCCAGATGCGTGTCACCGCCGGACCGATATTCGACAGCGAAAGCCATGTCGAAGAAGTTGTGCTGGCACTGACTGACATCAGTGAAACCGTGGCTGCGCACAAAAAATTGTTTCATGATGCCAATCACGATCCACTCACAGGCTTGCCCAGTCGTGGCCTCCTGATCAAGCGTATCGCCGAGGCGATCAGCCACGCCATGCAACATGATGGGCTCGCAGCCGTCCTGTTTATAGACATCGACCACTTCAATCGAATCAACGACAGTCTCGGCCATTACATCGGTGATGCAATCCTCGCCGAAACGGCACGTCGTCTGGTCAAGGTTATCGGTGATGAAAATCGTGTTTCACGTTGGGGGGGCGATGAGTACGTGGTGCTGCTTGATCAGGCCGACGACCGCGAATCACTCGCTGTCATCGCCCAGAAAATCCTGACAGCGACCAGCGCCCCACTCAACATCAACGGCCTGACCCTGCACGTAACTTGCAGCCTCGGCATCAGCCTTACACCTAACGACAGTATCAATGTCGACGAGCTCCTGGCCATGGCTGACACAGCCATGGCTCGCAGCAAGACCGAAATCGAAGGTGCGTACCGCTTCTTCAGCAGCTCCATGAATTTGTGGAGTCATGCGCATATGGATATCGAAACAGACTTACGCAGTGCACTGCAAAAGAACGAGTTCGATCTCTACTTTCAGCCGCAAGTCGAAATTGCCACGGGCAAACTGATCGGGATGGAAGCTCTATTGCGCTGGGCGCGCCCAGGCAAGGAGCTGGTTCCGCCTGATCACTTTATCCCGGTTGCCGAAGAAATCGGACTGATTATCGACATCGGCGTATGGGCGATTTACCGCGCGGCACAGCAACTCAAAAAATGGACCGCCGCCGGGTTGCCGATTGTTCCTCTTGCCGTCAATATCTCGGCACGCCAATGTCTGGATCACCGCATTACCAAGGTCATTGCCGATGCCATGCAACACACCGGCATTGATCCAAGCATGCTTAAGATCGAGCTTACCGAAGCCACCGCCATGAATAACGTCGACCATGTTGCCAGCTTGTTGCGCGGCGTGCATGGGCTAGGCGTGCGAATTTCGGTGGATGATTTCGGCACTGGCTATTCGTCGTTGTCATTCCTCAAGCGCTTTCCAATCAGCCAACTCAAGATCGACCGTTCGTTCGTGCATGACATCACCATCGATGAAGATGATGCGGCGATCGTCAGCGGCACGATTGCACTGGCGCACGGACTGGGAATCGAGGTGGTCGCGGAAGGTGTTGAGACACAGGAGCAGCTGGCATTCCTGGCCGCGCGCGGTTGCGACATTGCCCAGGGTTTTTATTTCTCGCACCCTCTCACCGAAGAGGCAGCCCGCGAGTATTTATTGCATAGCGCGCAGATCGAACGCGACTATCTCAAGCTACAAACCATTTCCAGCCAGCTGCAATAAGCGCATAGCGCAGGCCCTTGCCCAGCGCCATCCACAGGAGGCTAGGCAACCACGGCAAGCGTAACCAACCCGCAGCCACACACAGCAAATCACCAATCAACGGCACCCAGGCCAGCACCAGAATCGGTGACCCCCATTCACGTACCAGCGCAATCTGACGCTCACCGATTTTTTTCAATGCACCATCCGGCAGAAAGCGCGCCAGCAGATAGCTGCTCATGCCGCCTAACGTGTTGCCGAGTGTCGCGACTACCAGTGCTGCCCAATACATCTCGGGATGCTCGGCCAGCAAGACCATAAAGGCCAGTTCGGAACCACCGGGCAGTAGGGTCGCCGCGAGAAAGCAGGCGACGAACAAACCGCCCAGGCTGGCTGCAATCATTCGTCGACGTCAGGCTTGTGCGGAATGATGCGCACCAACTGAATACGCGGCCCATCCATGCGTTTAACCACGGCATCGAAGTGCTCAAACTCAACACACTCGCCTTCCTTGGGAATACTGCCCAGCTTCCACATGACCAGACCTCCGATGGAATCGACCTCCTCGGTTTCGGTTACGTCTATGCTCAGGGCCTGTTCCAGCGTCACGATGGGCAAGCTGCCCTTGCCGAGCAGGCTGCCATCATCAAGCTGAGTCCAGCCGCGGCTGCTCTGATGAAATTCATCGCGAATATCACCGACCAGCGCACCCAGAATATTGTCCAGGGTGATGAAACCCATCGGCGGCTGGCCCGGATAACCGACCAGCGCAAAATGCGGCACGCCCTTGCGGAAACGGCGGAATAGCTCCATCGCTGGCAAGTCCGGCGGCACCATCTGCAAAGGCCTCAGCATGGCGGACAGATCGATTTCATGCGGTTTTTGTTGCGCTAGAAAGAGATCCTTCATGTACAGCAAACCACTCACACTGCCATCAGCCTGCACATAGGGGTAACGGCTGTAGCGATGGCGTGCGATGTGTTCAAGGTTTTCGGCCACGCTGTTTTCCGCGGACAGCGTTACTGCCTCGCGGAAGGGCTGCATCAGATCAGCCACATCCAGATTGCCAAAGTCCATCGAGTAAGCCAGGCGACTCCACTCGTCATGCGTGAACTCCTCCGGCGCATGCCGATTGCGCATGATCATCTTGAGTTCGCCAGTCGTGTAGTGCGCGTCATGACCGTGCGATGCATCGAGGCGCAAGACCCTGAGAACCAGATTGGCACTGGTGTTGAGAAACCAGATGGCCGGGTACATGGCCCAATAGAACATATAGAGCGGCACGGCCGTCCACAGCACAATCGATTCCGGGCGACGAATCGCCAGCGACTTGGGCGCCAATTCACCGACCACAATATGCAGGAATGAAATCAGCGCGAAGGCGACGAAGAAGGAGATGCCGTGGATCCACTCGGGGTCGGCGATGCCGACCACAGCGAAGAGTGGCTTGAGCAAATCGGCAAACGCTGGCTCACCAACCCAGCCCAAGCCTAGCGAGGCGAGAGTGATACCTAATTGGCAGGCGGATAGATAGACATCAAGTTGGCCGTGCACACGTGCGAGGATTTCGCCGCGCCAGCCGTACTTCTTGGCAATCGCCTTGACGCGCGTTTGCCGTAACTTGACCAGGCCGAATTCGGCGGCCACAAAGAAGCCATTGAGAAAGACCAGAAACAAGGCCAACAACAGCAATAACAGGCTACTACCCATACCGGAACAGCATGCTGTTCCGCTCCTTCTGTTTGTGAATAAGGCCGAATTCTAGCCTGTCTGACTGTTTTGCCCCGAAAAACCCTGTAATCAGGGCATGGCTGCATGTTAAATTCGACCTTTACGACCTTTGCTTAACCCTGATTTCCCATGCCTTCGTCCAAAAAAATCGATTACCTAGAAAAAATCCTCAATGCACGCGTCTATGACGTCGCGATTGAGTCGCCGCTCGACTTTGCACCGAACTTGTCGGCCCGTATCGGCAATCGAATTTTCCTCAAGCGCGAAGACATGCAGCCCGTGTTCAGCTTCAAGCTGCGCGGCGCTTATAACAAGCTCGCCAGTCTGACACCGCAACAAAGAAAGCGCGGCGTTATCTGCGCTTCGGCCGGCAACCATGCTCAGGGCGTGGCCCTTGGCGCCAAGAAGATCGGCTGCCGCGCCATCATCGTGATGCCGTCCACCACCCCCAAGATCAAGATAGACGCTGTACTCAGCCACGGTGGCGATGTCGTGTTGCATGGCGACTCCTACGACGAAGCCTACGCCCACGCGCTGGAACTGGAAAAGAAGAAGGGCCTGACCTTCGTCCATCCTTTTGATGATCCAGAGGTCATCGCCGGCCAGGGCACCATAGGTATGGAAATCCTGCGTCAGCATCCGGATCATATTGATGTCGTGTTCTGCTGTGTCGGCGGCGGCGGTTTGCTGGCTGGCGTGGCGGCGTACATCAAGCGCGTGCGTCCGGAAACTCGCGTGATCGGTGTCGAGACTTTTGATGCCGATGCCATGACGCAATCACTGGCTGCCGGAAAAAGAATCAAGCTTGAGAGCGTTGGTCTGTTCGCTGACGGTACGGCGGTCAAATATGTCGGCCAGGAAACGTTCCGCCTGTGTCAGCAATATGTCGATGAAATGATCAGTGTCGATACGGATGCCATCTGCGCCGCGATCAAGGACGTGTTTGAAGACACGCGCTCCATCCTTGAGCCTTCGGGTGCGCTGGCGCTGGCTGGTGCCAAAGCCTGGGCGGCAAAGAACAATGCCAAGGGCAAGACTCTGGTAGTGACAGCCTCCGGCGCCAATATGAATTTCGACCGTCTGCGTTTTGTCGCTGAGCGTGCCGAAGTCGGTGAGCAACGCGAAGCAGTTCTGGCCGTAACCATCCCCGAACAGCCCGGCAGCTTCAAGATGTTTTGCGAGTTGCTTGGCAAACGCAACGTCACCGAGTTCAACTATCGTTACTCCGATCCGAAGAATGCGCACATCTTTGTCGGTGTGCAGATCAGCAGCCGCGATGAAGTGCGCAAGCTGGTCGCCTTGCTGAAAAAGAATGGCCTCGCCACACTGGATCTGACCGATAACGAAACCGCCAAGTCGCATATCCGCCACCTCGTTGGCGGCCATGCCCCGCAGGCGGCACAGCATGAAATCCTGTATCGCTTCGAGTTCCCGGAACGTCCAGGCGCCTTGATGAACTTCTTCAACCATATGGAGCAGGCGCGCGCCGATTGGAATATTTCCCTGTTCCACTATCGCAATCACGGCGCCGACTATGGCCGCGTCTTGATCGGTATGCAGGTGCCCCCCAAGGACAAGAAGGCCTTTGCGGCATTCCTCAAGCAGCTGGGCTATCGTTATCAGGATGAAAGCGATAACCCTGTATACAAGCTGTTCCTGGGTTAATAAGTTTGGGTAGATAGCGCGGAGAAAAAAGATGCCATTTGTCGGTCTCGGGCTGCATGTACTGGTCGCCCTATTTTTCGCAGTGGATGTGGTGCGCAATGGACGCCAGCTGTACTGGCTGCTGATTCTGTTTTCTTTTCCATTGCTCGGCAGCATCGTTTATTTCTTTGCTATCTATCTGCCCGGCTCGCGCCTGGAGCACAGTGCGCGCAAAGCCTCCGCCGGCGTTGCCAAGGCGCTGGATCCGGGTCGTGAGCTGCGCGAAGCCAAGCAAGCATTCGAGCTGACGCCCACCGCCCAGAATCAAATGCGGCTTGCTAATGCATTGCTCGAAGAAGGCTCGGCCGAACAAGCCATCGCCCAATTTGAAGCCTGCCTCAAGGGGCCGTTTGCCAATGATCCGGAAATTCGTCTTGGCGCCGCCCGCGCGCATTTGGCGCATGGCAATGGCAAAGCCGCTATCGAGCTGTTGCTGGCCATTCGCAAGCAACGCGCCGACTACCGCCAGGAAGATGTGTCCCTGCTTCTGGCGCAAGCCTATGCGCGCGCCGAACTGAATACCGAAGCCCAAGCCGAGTTCGCTTTTGTCGTCGAGCGCTTCGGCAGCATCGAAGCCAAAATCGAATACGCGATCTGGGCCGCCTCGATTGGCAATGCCGATCTGGCCCTCAATCTCAAACATGAGATTGAGCAGTCCATGCGCCATTGGAATAAGCACACTCGGCAACTGAATAAAGAGCTGACACGCAGGCTGGATGCGGCTTTAGGCAAATTGGGGCAGTAAAATTCACCGCCTAAAGCCGTCTCTTTATTCACAATATGAATAAGCATGTGAATAATCGGTAGTTCTTCTTATAAGACAGTCTTCATACACTCCGCTGACCTTATTCAAAAACGGAGTGTTTCCATGTCACGCAAGTTCGTTTCCGCACTGATCGCCACAGTCGCTTTTGGCACCGCCGGCCACGCCCTGGCCACTGATTACACCCTGCTCAACGTGTCCTACGACCCGACCCGTGAGCTCTATCAAGACGTCAACGCCAAGTTCATCAAGCAGTGGGAAGCCAAGAACCCGGGGGACAAGCTGACCATCCGCCAATCGCATGGCGGTTCCGGCAAGCAAGCCCGCGCCGTGCTCGACGGCCTGGAAGCTGACGTCGTTACATTGGCCCTCGGTTACGACATCGACGTACTGGCCGAAAAAGGCCTGGTCGCCAAGGATTACCAGAAGAAGCTGCCGTACAACGCCTCGCCTT
>DATJIB010000007.1:0-2243 GCA_035493575.1 Rhodocyclaceae bacterium
CTTTGAGCATGCCGACTTTGCCGAGCTATTCGGTGCTGGATGCAATGGCCAGTTATCAGGTGACGAAGAATGTAACGGTTCGGCTGAACATGTATAACCTGACCGACAAGTACTACATCACCGGTACCAACGGTAATGGCCAGTTGAATAGTGGTGGTCGTATTGTTCTGGGAGCCCCCCGTTCAGCCTTGCTGAGCGCAAACTTCCAGTTCTAAGCGGCTTCATACTAAGATACAGCCCTGCCATTTGGCGGGGCTGTTTTGCATTAAGGAACACAACATGATGCTGCATATTCCCGAGGTTCTGACCCGGGACGAGGTTGCCGAAATGCGTCGCCAATTGGCTGAGGCTGATTGGATTGACGGAGCCGCTACAGCGGGTGCGCAAGCCAAGTTGCGCAAGCGTAATCTGCAGTTGTCTTCTGATTCAGCAATTGGGCAACAACTCAGCGCGCGGGTCGCCGCTGCCTTGCAGCGTCATCCACTGTTCATGTCGGCAGTCTTGCCGGCACGTATTCTGCCTCCACGTTTCAATCGCTATGAGGGCGGCGGCACCTACGGCAATCATGTAGATAGCGCACTTCATCTTGATCCGTATCGCCAAGATCGGGTGCGTACAGATGTGTCCACGACGCTGTTCCTTTCCGGCCCCGAAGAATACGAAGGCGGGGAGCTGATTGTCGATGACAACTACGGTGCCCATGAGGTCAAATTGCCGGCCGGCGATGCAATTGTCTATCCAGCCACCAGCCTGCATCGCGTTGAACCGGTAACTAGTGGTACGCGCTTCGCTTCGTTTCTGTGGACGCAAAGCATGGTGCGTGATGACTGGCAGCGTTCCATGCTGTTTGAGCTCGACATGACGATACTTAAGTTGCGTCAGCGCCTCGGTGAGGACGGTGAAGAGGTTTTGACACTGACTGGCCATTACAACAACCTGCTGCGTCAATGGGCTGAGCTTTAATGAAGGCCGCGCTGACCGCCATTCCTCAAGACATTGTCGCCGCACTGGACTATGAGCGTCATGCCCGTGAGCACCTTGATGAGAATGCATGGACCTATCTCAGCAGTGGCGCTGCCGATGAGTTGACCTTGCGTGCAAACGAGGCCGCCTTCCAGCGTTTGCAATTGCGTAATCGTGTGCTGGTCGATACGAGGGGTGGCAATACGCGCCTGGAACTGTTTGGTCACAGATATGAGCATCCGATTTTTCTGGCGCCGGTTGCGTATCAGCGTCTGTTCCACCCAGATGGAGAGCAGGCGACAGTTTTGGCTGCCGGAACAATGGCCGCTGGCATGGTGGTCAGTACCCTGGCTTCAGCAACACTGGAAGATGTGGCGGGCACTGCGACCGCACCGCTCTGGTTTCAGCTGTATATGCAGCGTGATCGCGCAGCAACTCTGGCTTTGGTACAACGTGCCGAGGCGCTTGGCTATGCGGCCATTGTTGTGACGGTAGATGCACCGATTGCCGGCGTGCGTAATCGCGAACAAAGAGCTGGCTTTCATTTGCCCGCTAATGTCAGTGCAGTAAACCTCGCCGCTAACGCAGGCAGCCAATCAACGGTCTTGAAAGAAGGCCAAAGTGTGGTGTTCGATGGCCTGATGGCGCATGCGCCGACTTGGGCGGACGTTGAATGGCTATTGGCCGCGACCAAGCTGCCTGTATTACTCAAAGGCATTCTCGATCCAGTCGATGCCATCAAGGCCAAGGACATGGGCATTGCAGGGCTGGTGGTTTCAAATCACGGTGGCCGCAGTGTCGATACCTGGCCGGCGACCATAGATGCTTTGCCGCGAATCGTGGCGGCAGTCGATGGCGCTATTCCTGTGCTGCTGGATGGTGGTATTCGGCGTGGCACCGATATCTACAAGGCAATCGCCCTTGGTGCCACAGCTGTCTTTGTCGGACGGCCCTATGTATATGCCTTGTCTACAGCCGGCGCCTTGGGCGTGGCGCACTTGATCCGGCTGCTCAGAGAGGAGCTGGAGATCACCATGGCGCTGTGTGGTCGTACCACTCTGGCAGAGATTGACCGCTCTGCGCTCTGGTAAAGGCGGCCGTCGGCAAAGCTGCGTAAGGCTTGACTGCATATCCCGGGCACCCTAACATCTTGCACTTTCCGCACTTTTGGTGCGCTTCCCCGGAATTTCTCGTGCAACTTGATGCTCTCTATGCCCTGATCGCCAACGACATGCAGGCGGTCGATGCCGTGGTTCGCGCCCGGCTGTATTCGGATGTGG
>DATJIB010000008.1:0-3209 GCA_035493575.1 Rhodocyclaceae bacterium
GGCGGCGGCATCGTCACGCAATTGCATACGCGCAAACCGCAGCATGTCGCGGCGAAAGGGGAGTAGCTCCTCGGCAAATTGATTTTCGGATGTCATGCGAAACGATAAAAATTGACCATGCAAAATAATACGTTACGATGCCGAATCCCTGTTGTTAAAAATTTTTGTAAGAAAAACCAATCCAGCCGCGTCTATTCGACAGCATGCAGCGTATATGAGGTTAATCGTGTTGAGGAGTTGTCGGAAAGCGACCGAGTTGATGTCCCTGCAAATGGAACAGCCTTTGGTTTTGAGTCAGCAAGTCAGTTTGCGTATTCACCTGATGGTGTGCGCAGGTTGTAGGCGGGCTCGCAAGCAAATGCAGTTTCTGCGGACGGCTTCCCGGCAATGGGATAGTCACGAGAAATAGTAGTAGTCACGTAGTCGTAAGGCAGTGCATGTTGTTTGTTTTTCTTTTTTATTCATACACAGGAGATACACCATGAACAAGAGCATCGTTTCTATCGCTGTTGGTACCGCCTTTGCTGCAACCGCCATGCTGGCTCCAGTTGCTCACGCCACTGAAAACCCTTTTGCCGGCACCAAGCTTAGCGGTGGTTACCAAATCGCTCAGGCTGACACCGCAGCTCCAGCCGCCGAAAAGAAGAAGGACGGCAAGTGTAGCGAAGCCAAGTGCGCAGCTCACAAGAAGGAAAAGAAGGCCGAAGGCAAGTGCAGTGCCGAGAAGAAGGCTGAAGGCAAGTGCAGCGCAGAGAAGAAGGCCGAAGGCAAATGTAGCGCCGACAAGAAGAAGGACGGCAAGTGCAGCGCTGATAAGAAGTAATCAGCTTCTGAAGCCAGGACAGGGGCGTAGGTTCAGTATTTACGCCCCTGTTTCTTTCTCGCTATACGAGGTTCCCATGCTCGATTCATTGCATGCGGCGGGACTCAACCCTGATCAAAATGGTCAGTGTGTAGGGCTAGGCCTGCGCCGCGAACTGCTCGATGCCATGCTTGAGGGCGAGCCAGCACCTTTGTCGTTTCTCGAGCTGGCGCCGGAAAACTGGCTGGCCATGGGTGGCCGTTCGGCGCGTCAAATGAGTGCCATCGCCGAGCGTTATGCTTTGGTGTGTCATGGGCTGTCGCTGGATATCGGCGGCATGCGTCCATTGGATGAAAACCTGCTGCGCAAGATTCGCAGCTTTATGAATACGCACAACGTTCGACTGTACACCGAGCACCTTTCATGGTGTGGTGACGACGGGCATCTGTATGACTTGTTGCCGCTACCCCTGACCGAGGAGGCGGTGCATTGGGCAGCCAAACGCATCCGTCAAACTCAGGACATTCTTGGGCAGCGCATCGGGATCGAAAACGCATCGTCTTACCTTGCGCCTCCCGGCGCGGAAATGGACGAACCGACTTTCATCCGTGCAGTGATAGCTGAAGCGGATTGTTATCTGCACTTGGATGTGAACAACATTTACGTCAATAGCCAGAACTTCAATTTCGATCCTCATGCGTTTTTGCAAGCCTTGCCGCTAGAGAAGGTTTGCTACATCCATGTGGCCGGCCATTACACCGAAGACAATGGCCTGCTCATCGATACACATGGCGCTGACGTGATTGATCCGGTGTGGGCGCTGCTGGAGGCGACATATCAGCGCTGCGGTGTCGTTCCGACCTGTTTGGAGCGTGACAACAATATTCCCGCCTTGAGCGAGTTGCTGCGTGAGACTGAGCGCATTCGTCAATTGCAAGCGGCAGCACTTGTTGGGCAGCAGGTGGCCGCATGAGTGATATGTCATCGCTGCAGGCGTTTCAGCGAGGTTTCGGCGAGTACTTGCGTAACACTCGCCAGCCCAGAGTCCCAGTAGGCGTGCCCGCAGGCCGGGCCAAAGTTTATCGAGAACTGGTTTTCAATAATCTCAGCACTTTTATTGAAGCCTGTTTTCCAATTAGCCGGAAGCTCCTGGGTGAGCGGCGCTGGCAACGTTTGATGCGCGGGTTCTTTGATAACTGGCGCAGCCAGACCCCTTTGTTCTGCGAGATTTCGCGCGAGTTTGTGCGCTGGATGAACGAAGCGTCGGAACAAGGAACCTTGCCGGTTGCCGCGCCGGAATATCTTTTGGCGCTGGCTCACTATGAATGGGTTGAGTTGGCGGTCGACATCATGCAGACCGAAACGCCAGCCGATATTCAAACGGGTGATTTGATGACAGGGCGTCCTGTCGTTGCTCCTGCCCACATGCTGCTCGCCTACCAATGGCCGGTGCATCGTATTGGCAACAGTTACCGCCCACGCAAGCCTGAACCGACCAGTCTGGTGGTGTTTCGCGATCAGGGCGATGAGGTCCGCTTCGCCGTGATCAATCCAGTGACTGCGCGTCTGCTGGTATTGCTGGCAGACGGCAAACAAACCGGGCACGCCGCCTGTCTACAGGTTGCACAAGAGTTGCAGCATCCAAACCCCGAGGTTGTCATTGCCGGCGGTACGGACATGCTGAATGATTTATTTAATTGGGGAGTTATTTATGGCGTCCATCGCTAAAACAAAAGCACTCATCGTGCAGGGGCTGAATTTTCTTAACTGCGTTGGCGACTGGATCGTGCTACTGTTTATCCGCTTGATCGTCGGCTATGAATTCCTGGATTCCGGCCTGGTCAAATTCAACGGAGAAAACTGGTTTGCCGATATCCAGGATCAGTTTCCATTTCCATTCAGCGTTGTGCCTGTGGATATCAGCTGGCAGATGTCCACCTGGTTTGAAATCCTCGGCGGGATCGCCATCATCATTGGTTTGGCCACGCGCTTCTTTTCGGTTTCCTTGGTCGTGTTAACCGTAGTGGCAATCGCCGCGGTGCATTGGCCAACTGAATGGCATGGTTTGGCAGAGCTGGCGCAAGGCTATGTCCTGACTGACGACGGGCATGGTAACTACAAGCTGCCGCTGATTCTGCTGGTGATGCTGACACCATTGATTTTCAACGGGCCAGGCAAAGCCAGTATCGATGCCTGGATATACAAGCGCTTCCTAGGCAAAGACTGACGCATTCCTGATCCGAGTCAGTTCAAGTGCTTTGCGGAACCGGCTAGAATGTGGGCATGAAGCCCTATCGCAGCGAGTTTATTGAAGTTGGTCATCCGCATCCGCGTCGCATCCACGTGCGTATCTGGGGCGACGCAGAGGCACCTAAATTGTTCATGCTCCATGGCTGGGGTGACGTTG
>DATJIB010000009.1:0-3026 GCA_035493575.1 Rhodocyclaceae bacterium
TCTCGAACTCTCGACCTATACCTTGGCAAGGTATCGCTCTACCAACTGAGCTACTCCCGCAAAACCTGGAGGCGCGGGCCGGAGTCGAACCGACCTACACGGATTTGCAATCCGGTGCATAACCGCTTTGCTACCGCGCCCTGCAAACTCTTAAAACTTGCTACTGACTAAAAAGGGAAAGCTTCCGGTTTCCCTTGAGCTTTCCCTTCTGGAATTCTGGAGCGGGAGAAGAGTCTCGAACTCTCGACCTATACCTTGGCAAGGTATCGCTCTACCAACTGAGCTACTCCCGCAGAACAGGGACGAATTATAGAGACTTTATTTTCCCTGTCAAGAAATTTGACAGAAAAAACACATCCTGCGCTTCGCACGAAGCCTATGAAAACCGGCGCACCATCCGCAACTCAAGCGCATCAGCCAACACTGCGCAACCTGTTTTGCAGCTCAAGCAGTTGGCGGACTCAACCCGTTTGCTTTGCAAATAAGCCCTTGATGGCCTCCTGAATATCCGCAGGCAACACAATGGTTTTCGCGTTAGCGGACGATGCCAGATGATTGAGCGCGCCGAGATATTTTTCGCCGAGCAGATAACGCATTGAAGCATCTCCACCGCCCAATGCGGAGGTAACACGACGAATGGCTTCGGCACTTGCTTCAGCCATTGTGACCTGTGCTTCAGCATCGCGACGCGCCGACTCCAGCCGTGCCTCAGCCTGCAAAATCGCAGCTTGCTTGGTGCCCTCGGCCTTGGTCACCATCGCCTTGCGTTCGCGCTCAGCCGAGGCCTGCGCTTCCATTGCTTTCTGCATGGATTCGGATGGATTGATATCCTGAATCTCAACCGACTTCACAGCCAGGCCCCAATCGACAGCCTCATCAGCGATGCTTTCGCGCAAGCGGGCCTTGATCTTGTCGCGGCTTGAAAGCGCAGCATCGAGATCCATTTCGCCGATGATGGAACGCAGCGTGGTCATGATCAGGTTGCGGATGGCTTCTGAAAAATCCACCACGCCGTACACCGCCTTGACCGGGTCGGTAACCTTGATAAAGGCAATGGCGTTCGTCAAGATGACTGCGTTGTCGCGCGTAATCACCTCCTGCTCTTGCACGTCGAGAATGATGTCTTTGGTGACAAGCTTGTAGGCGACCCGATCCAGATAGGGAATGATGATGCTTAAACCGGGATGCAGCGTGTCGTGATACTTACCTAGACGCTCGACGATCCACTCCTCGCCCTGGGGCACGATGCGTATGCCTTTCGCCAATGTGACCACGGCAAAGACAATGAGTACGACGACAAGAACCAGACCTTCTCCCATGAGGCGCTCCCTGATGAATGACTCAAATGCAATCTAGGCCTTGGCGATCGTGAGCAGCGTGCCATCAACCTGCACGATACGAACACGTTCACCGGCGGCAATTTCCTCTTCCGAAATACAAGTCCAGACTTCGCTGCCAAGCAATGGCTTCTGGAAGCGAACTTCGCCCTTTTGGAATGGCGCGACCGGACGCGTAAGCAGCCCCACTTCGCCGATGATATTGCTGTCAGCCATGCCGACACGCGTCTTGTGCTGGCCGTGTTTGAAGATGCGGAACCAGTAAACAATCAGAAGAATCGACAGAAGCAGCCAAAGGCCTAGCTGCACAGCCAGGCTGAAGGCCGGCAACAGCGCCAACAAAATGCCGACGGCGACGGCGCTCAAGCCGAACCAGATGAATACGAACAGAGGAACGGCCAGTTCGCAGAGCATGAGCGCCACGCCGGCGACCACCCAGTACCACCATTCAATCTGCATAAAAGCCCCCCAAGGCAGTGGAGCAGGCAGCCTAGCCTAAATGGTGGTGACTCGCAACAGAAGCCGCTTATTGCATTCCGCTGCGCTGGCGTAGGCCTTCGAACAGACAAACAGCGGCAGCAGCGGCCACATTCAACGATTCGGTTTCCGCGGCAAGCGGAATGGTTGCGCGCAGTTTCGCGCCTGCCTGCAGCGCCGCCGACAGCCCTGCGCCCTCGTTGCCGAAGAGCCAGGCCACGGGCTGACGCAAATCCAGTTGGTACAGCGGAACGGCGCCATCGACCACAGCGGCGACACCAGGCATGCTCATCTGACCCAATAGCGTAGACAGATCGAGTTGTTCGCGAATATTCAGCGAAAAATGCGCGCCCTGAGCCGCCCGCAATACGCGCGGTGTCCAGGCACCTGCACAACCGCTTCCGAGCAGCACATCACGCACCCCGGCGGCGGCGGCCGTACGCAGGATGGAGCCGACGTTGCCGGCATCCTGAACGGCGTCAAGCAGCACGCAGGTGTCCTGCGGCAAGGTTTGATCGGGCTCGGGAATGGCAATGACGGCTGCAATGCCGGTTGGCGTGGCAACCCCGCTCAATTCGCGGAACAGGTTATCGCGCAAGCACAGAATTTCGACGCCGACAAAACCACTGCTCAGGGCGGACACTTGCGGATGATCAAGCGCCGACTCGGCCAGCAATAGCAGCTGAGGCTGACCACCGCGCTGGCGATAGACTTCGATCAGATGCAGACCATCGATCAGCGTCTGCTGGCGCTGGCGCTGCTCGCGTGCATTTTCAACCAGATTGTGCAGCGACTTGAAGGTCGGGTTATCGCGTGAGGTGATCTGTTTCACAGACTGACCCCGTCAAGCAGCAGGCGCACCGGCGCGTAGCTGCTGCGGTAGATTTCCCGTACAACGCCATGTTCGCGCAACGCCGCCAAATGAGCTGCCGTCGGATAGCCCTTGTGTCGGTCGAGACCATACATGGGGTAGCGCATATGCAGTTCCTGCATCTGTGCATCGCGCACGGTCTTGGCCAAAATCGACGCAGCGGCGATGGCCGCAACTTTGCTGTCACCCTTGACGATGGCAGTCGCTCGCATGGAAACCTTCGGGCAATGCAGACCATCGACTTCAATCGCATCGGGCAACACGGCCAGCATTTCAACGGCACGGCGCATGGCCAGCAATGTCGCGTGATGGATGTTCAGGGTATCGATTTCAAGCACGCT
>DATJIB010000010.1:0-3635 GCA_035493575.1 Rhodocyclaceae bacterium
GGTGACGGAATCGTTCACGTTGATGGCCGGGAACTTGAGATCGCCGCGCTCATGCATTTGATACAGACGATGCACGCCCGTGGTGGTTTCTTCGGTCACGCCCTTGATCTGCGCCAGACGGGTCGAATACCAGGTTGGATCTGTGGCAACCTTGGCCTTGATGGCAGCAAACAGAATGGTTTCTTCTTCCGAGCTTGGCTTGGCCACAACGGACAGATCTTTTTCGGCCTTGGCGCCCAGATGCAGCAGCAGGGTTGCATCGCCGCCATCATCCAGAATCATATTCGAGTAGCCGCCATCGGCCCATTCGAAAATACGGTGGGTGTAATCCCAGTAATCAACCAGGGTTTCGCCCTTGACGGCAAACACTGGCACGCCGGCAGCAGCAATCGCCGCGGCGGCATGGTCTTGAGTCGAGAAGATGTTGCACGAGGCCCAACGTACTTCGGCACCCAGATCAACCAGGGTTTCGATCAGCACGGCGGTCTGAATGGTCATGTGCAGCGAGCCGGTGATGCGCGCGCCCTTGAGAGGCTTGGCCGCGGCATATTCTTCGCGGATAGCCATCAGGCCCGGCATTTCGGTTTCGGCAATCAGAATTTCCTTGCGGCCCCAGGCGGCAAGGTTGATGTCGGCAATAACGTAGTCTTTTGATGCAGTCACAGTTCGCTCCTTGAACGGTGACCGGGAGGGACGCAGATGGGGTGGTTTTGAGAAACCACCAGCTCACCTGTTCTCCGCCCGGTACGGGTGGGTCAGGCGAGCGCAGTTCTGAAAACCGAGCCTAACGAAATCACCTAACTACTAAGTGTCCGCTGCAGCGCTCCTCGGAGAAGCATGATTATAGTCTATCTGGCCAAATCGCCCAAGCCGGGTAATTGCAGCAAAACCACAACCGCTCCTTCCACCTCACACAGCCAATAGAACTCAAGCGATAATTTTACTAACGCCATTAAAAAGCCAGCCTGCCGCATGCCCCACTCTGCTCCCAAAACTCGTTTGGCCAGCTGGATTCGTCTAGCTGTCCTGGCTACTGTAGCCAGCACAACGATCGCACTCTTCCTTGTCGTTGATCACTTTGCTGAAAACTATGCGCGACAACAAAGTGGCGACCGTTTACAGCAGCTGGCCTGGCAGATGAAGGATGCACTGGACCGCGGCATCCATGAGCGCTTCGTTGATGTGCAATTACTGACCAGCCTCGCTGCTTCGGGACAAGCGCCGGCTGATCTGCGTGCCACGCTCAACAACCTGCAGGTCAGCCAACCCTATTACGCCTGGATCGGATTGGCTGATAGTTCAGGCAAGGTACTCGTTGCCACAGGAGGGCTGCTGGAAGGCGTGGATGTGAGCCAACGCCCCTGGTTTCAGGGCGCCAAGGCTAATGTCTTTACTGGCGATTATCATCCTGCTGTCTTGCTGGAAAAGAAACTACCCCAGGCCAATGAACCTTGGCGCTTTATCGATGTAGCGGTGCCGATACAAAATAATGACGGCAGCCTGAAAGGCATCATCGGCGCCCATTTAAGTTGGGGGTGGGCCCGTGATCTGGCGCACCGTCTGCTTGACCCAGCCCAACAGCACTATGGCGTCGAGGTTCTTATCGTGCGCAAGGATGGCACCATCCTGCTCGGGCCGAAGCAGTTCGAAGAGAAGAAGATCGATACGACCAGCTTTCAGTTATCTCAAACCGGCCAAGCTTCATCGATTAGCGAAAGTTGGCCGGACGGCCAATACATTACGGGATACGCAAAAACCAATACCGAATCATCCAACGGTATGGGCTGGAGCATTCTTGTACGCCAGCCTTCCCGTGTCGCGATGGAGGATTTCAAGCACCTGGAACATCGGATTATCATGGCTGGGGGTGCCTTGGCCCTTTTGCTGGCCTTTGTCGCGGCGCTCATTGCGCGCCGTTTGGCCAAGCCGCTCAATGTGCTGACCAGCGCCATAGAAAAACGTACCGGTGACGAGAGTGATGCCGATCTGCCTGTAGTGGGCGGCTATCGCGAAGCCCATCTTCTGGCGACCACACTCACTAACCTGATCAATACCGAGAAGGTTCAGCGCCATGCCCTGCATCGTCTCAACAATAATCTCGAAAGCGAAGTCGCCGCGCGTACTACAGAACTACGTGCGGCTGCCGATCAGCTACAACAGGCATTGGTCGAGCAAAATGCTGCCAAGGAAGAATTACAGCGCATCGTTCTGCTGGATACATTGACCGGGCTGCCCAACCGCCGCGCTTTCCACGAAGAATTGCCGCGCGCAATGGCCCGCAGCCAACGCAATGCTCACGCGATGGCGGTGCTGTTTCTTGATCTGGATGGGTTCAAAGGAATCAATGACACTTACGGCCATGAAGCTGGGGACCTGGTCTTGCGCGAATTTGCAGCTCGCATTCGCGCTAGCGTGCGTGTCACCGACATGGTCGCGCGCCTGGCTGGAGACGAATTCACGGTGATACTTGAGCAGCTGTCGCAGGCTTCCGACGCTGTCGATGTAGCCCAGAAACTGCTGGACTCAATGCGCAGTTCATTTGCTCTAGCCGAGGCAAACGTCACACTGTCATCCAGCGTTGGCGTCGCCATGTTTATGGCCGACAAATCCGTCACGCCAGACCAATTGATCCATGCCGCCGACCAAGCCATGTACGCAGCCAAACGTGCCGGCAAAAATCGGATTCAGCTTGCCGACTAGGCCGTACTCGGGAATCAGGAAATACTGAAGTCCTTGAGATCAATCCACTCGCCGGCACCAGTGGCATCGTAGCCAGGAAGATTGGCAATCAGCTCTGGAAACTCAGGGCTGCAGATTTTATCCAGCAGCAGTTTGACCGGCGGAGTCTCCCAGGTTGTCTTGGCGCCGGCCAGACAATAGTTTTCTGTCGCCAGCGGGATAAATTCCAGATTGAACTGCGCAGCAGCAGCTTGCACACCAAAACCGACATCGGCCATGCCGCTGGCAATAAAGGCCGCGACGGCAGCATGGGTAAACTCCACCGACTCATAACCATGAATCTTGGCTGGCGAGACCTTCGCCTCTTCCAGCATCAGGTCTAGCAAAAAGCGGGTCCCGGAATTTTGCTGACGATTGATGAAATGAACATCTGGACGCGCCAAATCGGCCAGGGTATAGATTTTTTTCGGGTTGCCCGGTGCCACATACAAGCCTTGAACCCGGCTGACCAGTTTGATGGCCTTGAAATTGCGCGGCTTCAGGTAACGGGTCAAACGCTCCCGCAATTCATCATTCAAGGGGCGCTGCGGCACATGAAAGCCGCACAGGTCGCAATTGCCGTGCGCCAAGGACGCCAATGCGTCAATGCTGCCCAGGTATTGCAGGTCAATCCGCACATTATCCTCGGGGCGCATCAGCTCCGGTAGGCGGGCAATGGCATAGCCATGGCTGGCGTGTACCCGGATACCCGGCGCCAAGGCATTGATTGCACGCAACAACTCCATATCGATCTCAGCGGCCAGATTGTCCAGCTGCGGCCCCAGACGGGCGCGAATCCGCTGTGCTGCCCAAGCCAGTTTCTCTCCTAACGGAGTCAACGCGGCGCCTTTGCCCTGCGCGGTATCCACGAGCGGGGTGCCAAAAAACTCCGACCACTTGTGAATCAAGTTCCAGGC
>DATJIB010000011.1:0-7622 GCA_035493575.1 Rhodocyclaceae bacterium
GCAGCTATCGCCCTCAATCAGACCAAGCCTGCCAAGAAATCCAAATAGCTGCACGCTGATGTCCTCACCCTGCACCATCCGTACCATGCAAAGCTCGGACATGCTTCGCGTCCTTGCCATACAGGAGCGCTGCTACACCGATATCGTGCCGGAGTCGCACGCGTCGCTTGAGGCGAAACTACTCGCCTCGCCTTCCACCTGTTTTATCGCCTGCCTTGATGATCAGATAGTTGGCTATATCGTGTCCGTACCGTGGACGCTAGGCTCACCGCCCGCACTCAATAGTCCTGAGTGCCGCATTCCTGCATCATCGGACTGTTTATATCTGCATGACCTCGCTATCGATCCTGATGCACGCAAGTGCGGTGCGGGAGCGAAACTGGTTGAGGCCTGCATGGCGTGCTTAGCTACACTTGATCTGCAGCAGGCCAGCCTGATTGCGATACAGGCTTCCAGCCCGTACTGGCAGCGTTTTGGCTTCCGTGCAGTTGAATTAGGCGCAGCCATGCGCAGCAAGCTGGCAACTTATGGCGAGAACGTGGTCTACATGGAATATGCCGCATAAGGAGATTGAGATGAGTATTACCCGCATCAATCAGTTCGAAGCCAAGCCCGACTGCGCCGAAAAGCTTTATGCATTTTTGCAATCAGTCATCTCCGTGATTCTGACTTGCGAGGGCTGTATATCTTGCAAGCTTTTACGCAGCGCCGAAAACCCGGCCTGCCTGGCCATCATCGAAGAGTGGGGCAGTATTGCTTCGCATCAGAAAGCCGCAACGGCGATCCCGCCAGAAAAACTGGCAGAAGCCGGCGCACTCTTTGCAAAGCCGCCAGTAGGGATGTATTACACGGCCTGATGCTGATTTCAGTTTTCTTTGGCCGCGCCGTTAATGGATTAGCTATCCATTTGAGCCGGCAACATGAAAATCACCCCGCCACTACTCAGCTTTTCAGAGATCCGTTCTCTTTCCTCTGCGAAAAGCAGCAGCACAGGCGAAGCACCGATTGATGATTGGCAGGGCAAGCGCCTGAAGAAGATGCAGGAAGCCTTGCAGCAGTTAAAAGCCATGCCCACGCCGCAACAGGCGCAGAAGGAAGCGGCCAAAGAAAAGCTGGCCTTCCTGATCGAGAGACTGCGTGAACTTAAAGCCATGCTGATGAGCGCCACACCGGCGCAAGCAAAAGCGCTTGCCAGCCAGTTAAAAAGCATTGCCTCGCAAATCAGCTCGATTGCAAAACTGGCTGGATCAGGCGGCGGCGCTAGCAGTCAGATTTCCATACCGTCGCTGGGCGCGACCAACCCTTCTGCCAGCGCAACAGCCGCTGCCTCAAATCAGGCGAGCAGCGCTGCTACAACCGAAGCCACAGCCGCCGCCACGCCAATACCGGCCAAACCAAGCGACACGAGCACGGCCACGGATAGCAAAACCACGATAGCGTCGTCCCTCAAGCACACCGCCTCGACGTTGTCAGATGATGACAAAGGTTTGAAGCAACTGCTGGAGGAAGCCAAGAAGTTGCTTAGAGAAGTGAGCAATCTGTTGAGGTCCAAGCTGAGCCAGAAAGACAAAGACGCTAAGAGTGACTTGCAATCCGTAGACAAATCGATCGCCGAGATCGAAGCCTCGACCTCGGGTGGAGCAAGCGCCTATACCAGCCTGGGCGGATTGATCTCCGACAGCAGCGCGGGAAACGTCAGCGGACTGACGATCAACGTTAGCGCCTAGCAGCGAGCCTGTACTTAACGCTCGACCTTGATGCTGCAATCGCAGCCGCTGCCTGCGGAGATATAGCGATGGGCTATGCGCTTCAATAGCGGTGCCAGCCAGCGCAAGCCATACGCAAGATTTTGTGCCGGCCGTTCAATCAAGCCGCAGCGATAGACGTGCTTGTCTTCCAGCCACACCAATGCCACGCATGCGCCGTGACGGCGACGACTGGCAATCACGCCTAGCGGGCACGGCTCGCTGGCGCAGCACACACCACAACCGTTGCAGGGTTCATGCTCGGCCGGCTTGGCGGGTGCGCTAGGATGCAGATGAATGACTTGGTACATGCAGAACAAGATGTCTGGGGCGAGTGATCAGTCTGCCAGAATATCCGGGCTTGGGACAGACTGGCACTCATTGCCTCGCAGCTACAACGCTAAGACATTCCCTTACACAAAGCCTCGGTACCCGGCAAAGAAGGGCGTAGGATGCAAAGCTCAGCGGCACCTATGTCCTAATTTTCGGACGGAGCTGACAGCGTTTTAGCCCAGTTTCGCAGCTAATAAGCATCTGCAATAAATTCCGGTGTACCCATGTCCCAAGACAAACAAGAAAAACCTTCGTTCTGGAAATCACTCGGCCCGGGCTTGATCACGGGAGCAGCCGATGACGATCCCAGCGGCATTGCGACCTACTCGCAGGCTGGCGCTCAGTTTGGCTACGCGACATTGTGGACGACACTATTTACCTTTCCACTCATGGTTGGCATCCAGATTGTCAGCGCGCGCATTGGCTGCGTTAGCGGCAATGGCCTCGCCGCCAATATTCGTGATCACTATCCGCGCTGGCTGCTTTACACCATTGTCTCGCTCTTGCTGGTTGCCAACACCATCAATATCGGCGCCGATATCGGGGCCATGGGCGCCGCACTCAAGCTATTGATTGGTGGTTCGGCGCAAGGCTATGCCATCGCCTTCGGCCTCGTCTCCCTGGTGCTGCAGATCGCCATTCCTTTTCCGCGCTACGCACCTATCCTCAAAGCGCTGACCCTGGCACTACTGGCCTATGTGGTCACCGTCTTCGTCGTGCACACCCCATGGCAAGAAGTCATTTACCGCACGGTATGGCCTGCATTTTCTTTGCGCCCAGAATATGTGACGGCGATTGTGGCCATCTTCGGTACCACCATCAGCCCATATCTGTTTTTCTGGCAGGCTTCCCAGGAGGTTGAAGAACAGCGCGCCAGCAAAACGAAGGAACCGCTGCGTGAAGCACCCGCGCAAGCCCCTGATGCATTCAAGCGCATAAAGATTGATACCTACTTTGGCATGGGCTTCTCAAACCTGGTGGCCTTCTTCATCATGCTGACTGCCGCCGTGACCCTGAATGCCCATGGCGTCACGGATATCGACACATCAGCACAGGCCGCCGAAGCCTTGCGGCCGGTGGCCGGAGATTTTGCCTTTTATCTGTTTGCCGCTGGCATCGTTGGTACCGGCCTGCTCGCGGTGCCCGTATTGGCTGGCTCCGCAGCGTATGCGATTGCCGAGTCCTTCAACTGGAAAATTGGCCTGGGGCGTTCTTTGATGCAGGCGCGCGGCTTTTACGCCATCCTGACCGTCGCGACCTTGATTGGGGTCGGCCTTAACTTCACCTCGATTGACCCCATCAAGGCACTGTTTTGGAGCGCTGTAATAAACGGGGTGATCGCCGTGCCGGTAATGGCGGTCATGATGCTGATGGCCGTGCGCTCCGATATCATGGGCAAATTCGTCATCACGCGGCGTTTGAAATTTCTGGGATGGCTGGCGACCCTGGTAATGGCCGCCGCAGTGATTGCGATGTGTGTCATGTGGAAAGCATAAGGGCCAGCACTTGAGTATTGGTCAGCACACCCCACATACCTGATCATCATCCACTCACGAAAGGCTCAATCATGGATATGCAGCTCAAGGGCAAGCTGGCCCTGGTTTCCGGTAGCACTGCCGGTATTGGTTACGCAATTGCTGAATCATTGGCCGCAGAAGGCGCCCGCGTCATTATCAATGGGCGCACTCAGGCTGCGGTTGATGCAGCTATCGCCAAGATCAAGCCGGGCGCGGATGGTGCAGTGCTGGGTTTTGCCGGCGATCTGAGTACTGCTGCTGCGGCTGACGCACTGGCCAAGCAATATCCGAATATTGAAATCCTGGTGAATAACCTGGGCATCTTTGAGCCGAAGGCATTTGAAGACATTCCGGATGCAGACTGGCTACGTTTCTTTGACGTCAATGTATTGAGCGGCGTGCGCTTGGCCCGCCTGGTCTTACCGGCGATGAAGAAGGCCAACTGGGGCCGCATCATTTTTATTTCCAGCGAAAGCGGCGTGCAGATTCCCGCCGAGATGATTCACTACGGCATGAGCAAGACTGCTCAGCTCTCCGTATCGCGTGGTCTGGCGGAAGCAGTCGCTGGCACGGGCATCACGGTGAATAGCATTCTGCCCGGCCCGACCAAGTCTCGTGGCGTGGGTGACTTTGTCGATGCACTGGCAAAAGAAGAAGGTAAATCCTTTGCTGAGTTCGAGGCAGAGTTTTTTGAAAAAGTACGCCCTACTTCACTGATCAAGCGCTTCGCCACGCCTGAAGAAGTTGCTTCGCTAGTGACTTATATCGCCAGCCCGCTTGCTTCAGCCACGACCGGCGCGGCCTTGCGAGTTGATGGCGGTGTAGTGAAGAGCGCGTTCTAAGTAATCGCATGTGATGGTCTCCAATGCGCCAGGGATCCTATGAAGGATCCTTGGTGCGAGTGCGAGCAACGGCAGACATGACGCCGAGGCCAAGCACGATCAAACAGATGATGCCGACATAGACCAGCGCCAGGCCGAGCTTGATCATGCCCCAGGCGATACCGCCAACGACGAGTGCCAAACCAATCATAAATAGGGAGAAGGACATTTGGGGCTCCTTTGAGCGAGTTATGTGCTCAATTAACCCATAAACCCTACAAGCTGCCTGTCAGTCGATTCTCCATTCGTAGGCGGTGTTTTCCTACGTAGAAACCTTTATGGCAGATTCAAAAAAACTTCGGAACCAGTGCAGACTCAGTGCGTCGTAATGCATGAATCCTAGTTGGGTGACCGGCTATGAACTATGCGCTGCGCCGTACCAGAATGCTGCTGAGCAGTTTACGTTTGATCCCGCATGTGCTGATTTTTCTTGGCAACAAGGAAAATCGTTTGCTCATGGGGGATTTGAGCCGATGGGCGGAAATCTGCCTGCACCAGAAGATATCCAGTGGCCCTGTGAGAATCTTCGTTGAGCTGATGACCTTTCTGCCCGAGTTCCGCTCTCTTTTCTATTACCGGGTTGGTCTCAAGGGAAAAATCTTTTCCTTCCTCTGCCCCGGCTTATCGACGCTTTATATCGCTGCCAAAAAAATCGGTCCGGGTCTGTTCATCCAGCATGGTTTCTCAACCATCATCGCGGCCAAATCTATTGGTGCCAATTGCTGGATCAATCAGCAGGTAACAATAGGCTTCACCAGTACATCCGGTCAGCCCACCCTGCAAGACAACGTTACCGTCAATGCCGGCGCAAAAATCATAGGCGATATCACCGTGGGGTCCAACACAAAAGTCGGTGCCAATGCGGTAGTTGTCAAAGACGTACCCGCAAATGTGACGGCGGTGGGTGTACCAGCGCGCATCGTCAAACGGGATGGCAACCGCGTAGACGAAGCGCTCTAGCCGAGTTTGTACTCAGCGCCCTCCGCCAGGCAAGTACATCAAACTGTCAGCGCGCTCCTACTCCTAAGCAGCACCCTCTTGGGCTACTCTAGGCGTAGCCCAAGTCTTTACCCAGGTATTCCACATGGTTCGCCCTCGCCTCACCACCGTTGCCATCATTCTCGCCCTGCTCATCGCGGCCGTGCTGTGGCTGAAGGCTGAACACACGCCGGTTGAGGCAATCAAGGTCGCACAGACCTTCATCACACATCTGGGTGAGCACGAATACCCCCAGGCATACGAGCTCACCGTCAGGCGCGCTTATGTCGGCACCACCGCTAACGAGCTCGCCAATATTTCAAAGCAACAGTTCTGCAAAGTGAACCATATGGTCAGCACTTCGCCATTTCAATCCAACGGTAACCGTCTGCGTAGATGGCTGTCCGAGCAGGAAGTGGAGATGCCGGAAATTCGCGTCGAGTTTGAAGGTGGCGCCTGCCTGCTTGGCGTAACGGTCAACAACACAGCGGCGGGTTGGCGCGTATCGAAGTTCGCCAGCCACGCCGGCTGAGGAGACTTTTCATGAAACCAACTGAACAAGACATTGCCGAACGCAAAGCACTGATCAAGCAATGCTTCGCCGCCTTCAATGCCAAAGACCGGACCAGTATCGAAGCCTTGCTGGCAAGCGACTTCACTTTCACCAGCCCTTATGACGATACGATTGATAGAGCCATGTATTTCGAACGGTGCTGGCCCAATAGCGATCGAATCCGGCAACACGTCATCGAACGCATCTTTGTCGAAAACGACGCAGCATTTGTAACCTATAAGGCAATCACGCATGACGGCACGGAGTTTCGTAATACCGAATTTTTTACCTTCAAGGGCGGGCAGATCGCCAGCGTGAATGTGTATTTTGGCGCGACTTACAAGAACGGTACCTTCGTCATCAGCAAATGAGGTAGCAACAGCGAATGCTTCGAAGGTATTTAAGCGTAGCGTGGGAATGTGAAAAAGGACAACAATAATGCGACGTAAGGAAACCCTGGGACTGGTCGCCTGGCTGGCAATCAGCTTTGTTGCCGCCGCGATTGGCAGTATCGCCTCTATCCATGCCGGCGAGTTTTATGCGCAACTCTTAAAGCCATCCTGGGCACCGCCAGCCTGGCTGTTCGGGCCGGTGTGGACCGTGTTGTATGCATTGATGGGCATTGCAGCGTGGCTGGTCTGGCGTGCAAACAGATCGCACTCATGCACTGTGCCGCTGATTCTTTTCCTGATCCAGCTAGTCGTAAATGCGCTATGGAGCTGGCTATTCTTCAAGTGGCATCTCGGCGCTTACTCGTTTGCCGACATCCTGCTCTTGTGGGTCTTGATTGTGACCATCCTGCCGGCCTTCTGGCATACCCGGCCACTCGCCGGTGCGCTATTGCTGCCCTATTTGCTATGGGTCAGCTTTGCCGTCGCACTTAACTACTCCGTATGGCAGCTCAACCCTATGCTCTTAGGCGGTTAAGGTCTGTTGCAGACCCAATGCGGCGCTGAAGGCACGCAAGTTTGATAGGATGCCCATTTGGCCCTACGGAAGCTTAGCTTTCATGCGATATCGCTTACTGCTTGCAACACTCTGCTACTTCTTAAGTAATTTGGCCGTCGCAGCTGAACATCCAGAACTGCCCGGCGTCTGGCGGGGCAGCCTCGGTGATCGTGCCGTGACGGTCTGTTTCAATCGCACCTATACGAGCGGAGCCTATTATTTTCATGATGAACTGCAGCCAATTCAGCTAAGCCCGCTGACCGACGATGCATGGCAAGAGAAAAATGGCCTGTGGCAATTCGCAGAGATCAAGCAGGGGCAGACTCTGGGCAAATGGTCAGAGACGAAGGGCGGCCCCGCCTTAGCGATCACGCTTACCCGCATCCCGCTCGCCCAGAACGAAGATTCCGATTGGGCCTGTGGCAGTGATGAGTTCAATACGGCACTCGAAGGAAAACTAGAGCAGACCACCGGCCCGATACAAAAGATTAAAGGGATTGCCTACCAGGAAGTCAGCATCTCGCTGGATGGCTTCAAGCATCAGGAAGCTGGAGTCGGAATGTCACAGCAAACCTTGCACCTTCAGGGTAGCGCGCCCGCATTGATCCCGATCAATACCTGGCTTGCTGATCAGATGAGTTCGGAAAGCTTGTTTATCTGTCGTCGT
>DATJIB010000012.1:0-16161 GCA_035493575.1 Rhodocyclaceae bacterium
CAAAACCGAACAACACTAGCGGCCACGGCAGATGGTAGGTGTCACGCAGAGCCACCATCACATTGTCGAGCGCGCTGAGCTCGCCGAACAGTTGCAGGTTCTGGAAGGTACGTGCCACGCCAGTGCCGGCGACTTGATAGAGGCTGCCGTAGGGCAAAGTTTTCCCGTCAAGTTTTAGCTCGCCACTACTGGGTGCATACAGACCAGAGATCACATTCACGGCCGTGGACTTGCCTGATCCATTCGGGCCGATGAGTCCATGCACGGTACCGGCGCGGACTTGCATATTCACGCCATCGACTGCCCTGACGCCACCGAAGTGGCGCTTGAGATCCAACAGCTCCAGCAATACCTCTCCAGTAGCAGGCTGCATCGGCAGCACGGTATCCAGATCAGTGGGTTCCGGCAGTCGGGCAGCCGGCACGCGGAATACGCGCGTGAGCAGCTTGCCGGTGTAGCCCATCAATCCCTCTGGCAATCCAACCACGACTGAGAACAACATCAATGCAAAAATGGCTTTGCGCCAGTCTTCGGTGTGCTGCACGGTGAAGCTACCAACCACTAGAAGCCCCATGGCGACAATAGGCGCGACGGTCTGGAAGTGGAATGCGGTCTTGTCTTTGAGGCCACGTATGCCGGCGAAGAGGGCAATCAGCAAACCAATGATGGAAAAGGCTCTAAACAACACCGGATTGGAAAGCAGGTTGGGCAGCAGCACGATAAACGCTGCGCCAACCACAGCGCCCCACAAACTCTTGCGTCCACCGAGTACCACGCCGAGTAGCAGGATCACCATCAGCTCATAGGTGAAGCTTTGCGGTTGCAGATACTCGAAGTTGAAGGCATACAGACCGCCGGCTAGACCACCAAGGCCGGAACCAAAAGCGAAAGCGATAACTTTGTGGCGATAGGTGCCAACGCCCATGGCATCGGTAGCGATGGGACTGTCACGCAGGGCTTCGAAAGCACGACCCCATTGCGAGGAAAGCAGGTTGCGCATGCCCATCCACACCAGTGCCAGCAAGGCGATACACAGCCAATAAAACGCTGCGGCATTCATGGCTTGGCCAAACAGCATCGGGCGTAGCACATGCAAGCCTTGCGCGCCTTCGGTCAGGCCTTCCCATTCATTCAGCACGGTGACGGCGAGTGCAGAGAAGCTGAGCGTGGCCAATGCAAACTGCGGACCTTCGAGACGCAGGGCCGGCAGTGCCAGCAGTGCGCCGATGATGAGGCAAAGCAGAAAAGCGCCACCCAGGCTGATGAGCAAACCCGCACCTTGTCCGCCGACGAGCAGACCGGCGGTGTACGCCCCTAGGCCGAGGAAAGCCGCTTGTGCAAGATTGACCTGGCCGAGATAGCCGACAGTGACATCGAGGCCGATTAGCAAGATGCCGTAGATGGCGAGCAGGGTCAGCAGACCCAAGGCAAATGGATTGGTAATGGCTAATGGGATGGCGGCGAGAACGAGCAGGGCAAGCAGTTCGGCGCCGCGCAAAAGGAGCAGTCGTTTCATGTTTTTATTTTTCTCCGCTTAAACTTTACGGATGGTGGCTTTGCCGAAGATGCCATTCGGCCGCAGGGCCAATGCCATGATCAACAAGATCAGCCCCGGTGCTTCGCGCCAACCGCTGCCTAGATAGAGACTCGCCAGACTTTCCAGTGCGCCCAATGCCAAACCAATCAGCACCACGCCAAAGCCGGAGTTAAGTCCCGCTACTACGGCAACTGAGAAAGCTTTGAGGATCAGCACCATGGCCATGGTTGGGCCGACGGTGGTGATAGGCGAAATCAAAATGCCGGCCAGTGCGGCCACCATGCCGGACAGACCATAGGAGAGCATGACGGTTTGCGTGGCGGAGATGCCCATCAGCTCGGCGGCATCGCGATCGGCCGATACAGCCTCGAATGCCTTGCCGAGCAGGGTGCGGCGCTTGAACAATTCGATCAGGCCCATGATGCCGAACACACCAATGGCGACCGAAATTTCCAGCCAGGTGATATCGACGCCGAGGAAGTTAAATGACTCGGATGGAATCGGAGTCGGGAAGGGTCGATCATCGCGGCCCCAGATATTTTCAGCGAGCGAAAAGCCGAACAGGCCGAAGATGATGGTCAGCAGAATCCAGCCCTCGGATTTTTGCTCCAGCGCTAGGCGCACAGCAGCACGCTCAACAACCAGGCCCAGTACCACGCCGATGAGCAGACCCAGGGGCACCATCAGCCAATACGGCACGCCCCAATCAAGTAGGCTCAAACAACAGAAAGCCGAGAGCATGACCAGTTCGCCCTGGCCGAAGTTGATGCTCTTGCTGGTTGCATAGGTGAGTTGAAAGCCATACGCAATCAGTGCGTAGACCAGGCCCATCAGCGCACCGCTGACGGCAATTTGAATGATGACGGATGAGTCCATGGGGGCGCTACCGGAAACGGGTACAAAAGAAAAACGGGGGATTCTGATCCCCCGTTCTTTCTAGATACTTACTTGGCTTTTTTTCCGCCAGCAGCCTTGGCCAGGCGGGCCTTGTCTTCAGCGTGAGCAAAAGTCACACGGCCATCCTTGACCATGCCCATTACGGTTTGGGCGCGGGTAAAGGCTTCGTGGGTGGTTTCATCGGCGGGGTTCCACTTGCTGAATGGCTTGTCCCAGGTGGCGATCACGCCCTTGACCGGCTCCTTGAGATCTTCGAGTGCAGCGGTGATCTTCTTGGTGTCGGTGCTTTGCGCTTGCTTGACGGCAGCCGCGAAGATCAGCACGGCGTCATAGCCTTGCGCAGCAGAGACTGGCGAAGGAATCCGCTTGACGTCGTAGTTGCGGTGATAGCTGGCGATAAAGGCTTCTGCCTTAGGCGTGACCGGCTCTTCGATGAAGGTCTGTGGCATCAAAGTGCCATCGGCATTCTTGCCGGCATTGTCGATGAAGTTGGACATCGACAGAGTCCAGCCGCCGATCATGGGTTCTTTCATGCCGATCTTGGCTTTGCCGTTGGCAATGGCGGCGAGCTCAGGGCCGATGCCCCAGATCAGGATGGCTTGTGCACCGGCCGACTTGGCGCGCAGCAATTGCGCAGTCATGTCCTTGTCGCCGATATTGAATTTCTCGGTGGCAACGATTTGCAGCTTGTCGCCCTGGGCTTTGATTTGCGCCTGCAAGTCATTGCGACCCGACACGCCGTAGTTAGTGGCGTCGTGCAGGATGGCGACCTTGGTGTATTTGCGATTGATGGCTTCTTCAACCACCATCGCGGCTTGAATGCCATCGTGCGCCGCCAAGCGGAAGATGGACAGGGTTGGGTACTTGGCATCCTTCCATTGCGTCATCGAAGCCGAGCCAGCTGCCGGGGTGATGATTTTGGTGATGCCTTGCGCTTGCAGATGTTTGTCGCCAGCCAACACTACGCCGGTGTTCACGCTGCCAATTACGCCGGACAAATCAGACATGGCCGCCAGCTCTTGCCCGATCAGTGCACCACGATCATTCTTGGCTTCGTCATCGCGCTCGATGACTTCAATCTTGAGTTTCTTGCCGCCGACATCAATGCCGCCGTTGGCGTTGATTTCATTGATGGCGAGCTTGGCGCCGTCGCGCATGGAAGCGCCCATCGGCGCAGAGCCGCCGGAGAATGGGCCAGTGATGGCGAGTTTGATGGTGTCTGCGGCCCAGGCTGTCGTTGCCTGGATTCCGAGCGCGCTGACAAGTAAAGTGGCTAATAGGGTTTTCTTCATGGCGGCTCCTCTTACTTTTATTGGTGAGTACAACATCAGACGGACAGAATGTTTACAGCGGGAAAACTCAGCTGCTGGTGTACCCCAGCGTAGCGGATAGCTCATCGGCAACCTGGCGCACGATCGGGACCCAAGCGGCATTAAAACGTTCGGCAGGAGCGGAGATGGAAAGGCCACCCACAATGACGCCAGTATCGTCGCGAACCGGTGCGGCAATACAGCGCAAGCCAGTCTCGATTTCCTCGTTGTCGTAAGAGACGCCTTCTTTTTTGATCTTGTTAAGCTCGGCTTCCAGCGCGGTCAAGGTCGTAATCGAGGTTGGCGTATAGCGTGGCAAGCCGGTGCGCTCGGCATAGGCGCGCACATCGCTGCTGCGGGCTTCGGCCAAGTACAACTTGCCGACCGAGGTGACATGCAGTGGCGCGCGGGCGCCGATCAGATGCACAACACGTACCGAAGAGCGGCCGCTCGAAGTACGCTCGACATAGATAATTTCATCACCCTGGCGAGTACCCAGATTGACGCTTTCGCCTATCTGCTTGTGCAACTTTTGCATCAGCGGCATGGCGGCGTCGCGGATATTCAAACGCGAACGCACCACATTGCCAAGTTCAAGCAGGCGAATACCTAAGCGATAAGTGCCGGCGTCGGCGCGCTCGACAAAACCGCTGCCGGTCATGGCCGCCAGAATGCGGTGGGTGGTCGAGGGGTGCAGCTCGGTCTCGGCCGCCAGTTGTTTGAGGCTGACCGGATCAGGGTGAGTGGCGAGCGCATCCAGAATGCTCATCATGCGTTCGATGACCTGAATGCCGCTGCGACTCTCGGTTGCGGCGGTTGGAACGGACTCCGGCGTAGTGGGCGTTGCGCTTGCAGCTTCTTTCACGACATCTCGCTCAGCAAGAAGACAAAACTCAATATATCACATCGTGAAACGTGCTTTGGGCGTGTTTTTTATAGAAAACGAAACGCCATCAGGGCCACAAAAGTTGGCGGCAGGGCGGCGATCAGCAGGCCGAGTGGATGGATGGCGCTGTCGGCAAAGTTGCCGCGCAGGATGGAAAATCCGGCCGGGTTGGGCGCATTGGCAATTACGGTCAGACCTCCACCCGTCACTGCACCTGCGACCAAGGCGTATTTGAAGTCGGGACTGAGGCCATCCACCAACGAGCCCAGATAGGTCAGCGCCGCATTGTCGGTCAGCGCAGTCAGCCCGGTTGCACCGAGATATACCTGATCACTGTTCAGACTCAGGAGCAGCGGCTGCAACCACCATTGCTGCATACCACCCAGCACCACCAGACCGGCCAGGAAGAAGGCGACCAGCAGGCCTTCACGCAGGATCAGCGGTTCTTGATGTCGTTCGTAGGCGTGGGCAATGCCCATGAAGAACAGAAGCAGACCCATGAAGATGGCCGGATGGTGGGCGAAGACAACCACGCCGACGAGGAACAGGAGATGCGTGATGGTTAATGCGGCGGGCACGCTTTCTCCGGCGGCATCGGCCTGGCGTGATTTGATGCCAGTGAGTTCTTTGCGGAACCACACGGTAATCGCGGCGGCATTGATGGCAACTGCAATCGCAGCCTTCCAGCCAAAGTGGGTGAGCATGAAGACGATGTCCCAGTTCCACTTGGCCGCCACCATCAATACAGGCGGCGCGGCGAATGGGGTGAGGGTGCCACCGATGGATATATTCACGAAGAGCACACCCAGTGTGGCGTACTTGAAACGAGTGGATACATCGGCGCTGAAGTAACGGTCACGCAATATCAGCGCCGCCAGTGTCATGGCGGCCGGCTCGGTAATAAAGGAGCCAAGTAGGGGCACCAGAAACAGCACCGTACAGAAATAAGCCACGCTATGCGGCACGGGCAGCAGGCGCGAAGCCACGCGGACACAATGTTTGGCAAAAATCAGTATAGGCCGGGTGCCGGCCACGATCATGATGGCGAAGACAAACAGCGGTTCGGTGAAGTTACGCGTATCCACATAATGCGTGGCAGCGGCGGAACCATCAAAGGCGACGATGGCCAGTACCAATACGAGCGCCCAGAAGCCAAAGACCACCTCGACTTCGCCCAACAAATGCCAAATGCCTGCATGCGACGGACTTTTGTGCGCCAGTTGTTCAAAGAACTTGGTCGAGAAGGTATGCAGTACGGCAACGGCAAACAGCGCTGCGGCAATGGTCTGGAGCGTGGTGGGGTTCATTTATCCTCGCGAATTCAGGTTTTTTGGCCGAGCGTGGGGCGGCAATGCAGATTTGGCAGTTACTTGATCAAGCTCAAGCGACAGTGTAGTTGATCAAGTTCCCGATTCGGCAAGCGTCCAGGCTGTTAAAATGGGGAAGTGTAGAGTTTTTCGCTTTTTTTCCCGCTGGTACTTTTTTGATCCGATGCGTTTATTTGCCCTTGGCATTAATCACCACACCGCGCCTTTGAGCGTGCGTGAGCAGATCGCCTTCGATGTGGCGCGGCTTCCGGCCGCCCTGCACGATCTGCTGCGTGCGCACCCTGTGCGCGAAGCGGCGATTTTGTCGACCTGCAATCGCACCGAACTGTACTTTGCCGCCGAAGAGCCGCACGCCGCCGCTAATTGGCTGGCGAATTATCACGCTCTGCCTGAGCGCCAGATTCAACCGTTTATCTATACCCACCCACAACGCAATGCCGTGCGGCATATGTTCCGTGTGGCCTCGGGGCTGGATTCGATGGTGCTGGGCGAGCCGCAAATTCTCGGGCAGATGAAGCAAGCCGCGCGCGCCGCAGAAGAGGCTGGTGCCTTGGGCTCGGTCTTGAATCGTCTTTTCCAGCGCACGTTTGCCGTGGCCAAGGAAGTGCGTTCGACCACAGCGATTGGCGCCAATATTGTTTCGATGGCCGCCGCAGCTGTGCATTTGTCAGCGCGGATTTTTGATGATCTGCAAAAGCAGAGCGTCCTCTTTATTGGCGCTGGCGAAATGATTGAGCTATGTGCCAGCCACTTTGGCGGACAGAAGCCACGTCGCATGGTGGTGGCGAATCGCACCCAGGAACGTGGCGCCGCTTTGGCGGCGCGCTTTGGTGGCGAAGCGATGCGGCTGGATGAAATTGCCAGCCGCTTGCATGAGTTCGACATTGTTGTGTCCTGTACCGGCAGCCCTCTGCCGGTGCTGGGTTTAGGCGCAGTAGAGCGGGCGTTGAAAACACGTCGCCATCGCCCCATGGTCATGGTTGATCTGGCCGTACCGCGCGATATCGAGGCTGAAGTGGGGCGCCTTGACGATGTGTTTTTATACACGCTGGATGATCTCGGACAAATCGTGGAGTCTGGTCTGGAGTCGCGTCAGGCCGCGGTGATTGAAGCCGAAGCGATTATCGACACGCGTGTCGATAGTTTCATCCATTGGATGGATGGCCGTGAAGTGGTGCCGACGATCCGTGCCTTGCGTGATACGGCGGAGGCAGCGCGTCAGTTGGAACTTGAGCACGCCATGAAGGCTTTGGCGCGCGGCGACGATCCGGCCGTGGTGCTTGAGGCTTTATCGCAAAGCCTCTCGAATAAATTACTGCATGCGCCTACCCAGGCGCTGAATCAGGCAGCTGGCGCTGATCGCGCCGAATTGGCGCGCACCATCTCGCGCCTCTACAACCTCCCGTCCGACAATTAGCGTTGCCTTTTCTTTCGCTCGCCATGTTGGCGGGCGATGGCTTTCTATTTTCTTTTCACAATGAAACCTAGTATCCGCGAAAAACTTGAGAACCTCAGCGAGCGTCTGGTCGAGCTGGACCGTCTGCTATCCAGCGAAGGCGCGACGCGCAATATGGATAGCTACCGCAAACTGACGCGTGAGCATGCCGAACTGGGCCCGATTGCAGCCTTGTATGCGCAATGGCGCCAGGCCGAGTCTGATTTGGCATCCGCACAAGAGATGCTCAGCGATCCGGAAATGAAGGATTTTGCTGAGGAAGAAATCGCTAATGCCAAGGCAGGCATGGCGAGTGTTGAAGATGATTTGCAACTAGCGCTGCTGCCGAAAGATCCTAACGACGACCGCAATCTGTTTCTGGAAATTCGTGCGGGTACGGGTGGTGACGAGTCAGCGATTTTCGCCGGCAATCTGTTCCGTATGTACACCCGCTATGCCGAGCGTCAGCGTTGGCAGGTCGAAATCATTTCGGCGAGTGAGTCGGAGTTGGGCGGTTATCGTGAAGTGATTGCCCGCGTGGTGGGCAATGGCGCCTATTCGAAACTGAAGTTTGAATCGGGTGGCCATCGCGTGCAACGCGTGCCGGAAACTGAGACCCAGGGCCGCATTCACACCTCGGCGTGTACGGTGGCGGTGATGCCTGAGGCCGACGAACTCGAAGAGGTCGTGATCAATCCGGCCGACTTACGTATCGACACGTATCGCGCTTCCGGTGCCGGTGGTCAGCACATTAACAAGACCGACTCAGCGGTGCGGATCACGCACATCCCGACGGGCATTGTGGTCGAGTGCCAGGACGACCGCTCCCAGCATCGCAACCGCGCACAGGCCATGAGCGTGCTGGCAGCGCGTATCAACGACGCGCAGCAACGTGCGCAGCAGCAGGAAATTGCTTCAACCCGTAAATCCCTGGTTGGCAGCGGCGATCGTTCCGAGCGCATTCGTACTTATAACTTCCCGCAAGGGCGCGTCACTGACCACCGCATCAATCTGACGCTATACAAGATCGACGCGATCATGGATGGCGATATGGACGATGTGGTCAATGCCTTGACCGCCGAGCACCAGGCCGACCAATTGGCCGCCCTGTCTGAAACCCACTAAATACAATCTGTGACCAAAATTAACGAAGTACTGAATTCCGCTCGTCAGCAAATCCCGGTTGCCGAAGCCCGCTTGTTCCTGGCGCAAGCCAGTGAGCAAAGCCCCGCCTGGCTGGTGGCGCATGATCAGGATGAATTGCCTGATAACGTGGAGGCGCGCTTTAGCGAGTGGGTGAGGCGCCGGGCTGCCGGCGAACCCGTGGCCTATATATTGGGGTGGCGCGAGTTCTATGGGCGCCGCTTCAAGGTCGGGCCCGGTGTGCTGATCCCACGCCCGGAAACCGAGCTATTGGTGGAGCAGGGGCTGGCAGCCATCGCCGGGATACAGCGCCCGCGCATTCTTGATATGGGCACGGGCAGCGGCTGCATTGCCATCTCATTAGCCCTGGAGTGCCCAGGCGCTGAAGTCTGGGCGCTGGATTTCTCCGTCGATGCGCTGAGTATTGCGCGTGAGAACGGACGTGATCTGGGTGCCGAAGTCAGATTCATGCAGAGCGACTGGGCAACGTCTTTGTCGGCGGACGAGTTCAGCGGCTTTTTTGACCTGATCGTGAGCAACCCGCCCTATATCGCGCCGGATGATGCGCATTTATCCCAAGGCGACCTGCGTTTTGAGCCGCGCAGCGCTTTGGCCGCCACCGAATCGGGCCTGGCTGACCTGCAAATCATTGTTTCCGCCGCCCCCAACTTGTTAAAACCCGGCGGCGTGCTCTTGTGTGAGCATGGCTATGATCAGGCCGCTAAAATGCGTGAAATCCTTGCCGCAGAAGGCGTTGAGCCCAAACAGTACGAAGATTTGGCCGGGATTTTGCGGGTTTCTGGTGGGCGTTTTGGCATCACCCTCAACACTTAAGTGCAATACCATTTGACATCTCCTAGATGCCTCCATTAAAATGCTTGGCTTTCCGCGTCCCGCGTCATGTTTTCTCCAGGGATCGTGGCTAATAGAATTCCAAGAGATTTCCAGGATATCCTCATGAAAACGTTTTCTGCCAAGTCGCATGAAGTGAAGCGGGACTGGTTCGTCGTTGATGCGACTGACTTAGTTCTGGGTCGCCTCGCTTCCCAGATCGCGCTGCGCCTGCGTGGCAAGCACAAGCCCGAGTACACCCCGCACGTTGATACCGGTGACTACATCGTCATCGTCAACGTTGATAAGCTGCGCGTTACCGGCAACAAGGCTCAAGCTAAGAAGTACTTCAGCCACACCGGTTACCCAGGCGGCATCAACGAAACCAACTTCACCAAGTTGCAAGCTCGTTTCCCTGAGCGTGTTCTCGAGAAGGCCGTCAAGGGCATGCTGCCTAAGGGCCCGCTCGGTTACGCCATGCTCAAGAAGATGAAGTGCTACACCGGTACGAATCACCCGCATACCGCCCAGCAACCAAAAGCGCTGGTCGTTTAAGGATAAATCATGGCAACTCCTAACTATTACTATGGCACCGGTCGTCGCAAGTCTTCCGTTGCACGCGTCTTCCTGAAGACCGGCACCGGCAAGATCGTTGTTAACGGCAAGCCTGTTGATGAGTTCTTCTCGCGCGAAACCGGCCGTATGGTCGTACGTCAGCCGCTTGAACTGACCGAACACAGCACTACCTTTGACATCATGGTCAATGTGCATGGTGGTGGCGAATCCGGCCAAGCCGGCGCTGTCCGTCATGGCATTACCCGTGCTCTGATCGAGTACAACGCAGAACTGAAGCCAGCGCTGTCACATGCTGGTTTCGTTACCCGCGATGCTCGTGAAGTTGAACGTAAGAAGGTCGGCTTCCACAAGGCGCGCCGCCGCAAGCAATTCTCGAAGCGTTAATCCGCTTCAGCTGCAAACAAAAAGCCGCCTTCAAGGGCGGCTTTTGTTTTGGCGCTCCGGTTGCATGTGAAGGCTGTAACGAATGCTGTAGTCACGTCTGGTACTATTGAAGGCTGATTTTTGGAGCACGAAATGAGCAAGATCAAGGTTGGTATCGTTGGCGGCACCGGTTATACCGGGGTCGAATTACTGCGGCTCCTGGCCCAGCACCCTAATGCAGAGCTGCATGCGATAACCTCGCGCGGCGAAGCGGGTACCGCTGTGGCTGACATGTTCCCGAATCTGCGTGGCCATGTGAGCCTCAAGTTCACTGATCCAACATCTTCTTCGCTCAAGGATTGCGACGTTGTGTTCTTCGCCACCCCACACGGAGTGGCCATGAAGCAATCGCAGGAGCTGCTCGCTGCTGGCGTGCGCATCATCGATCTCGCCGCTGATTACCGTTTGCAAGATACTGCTGTGTTCGAGAAGTGGTACGGCATGCCTCATTCTGAGCCTGATCTGCTCAAGGAGTCGGTTTACGGTCTGCCGGAAGTCAATCGGGAAAAGATCAAAACTGCGCGCGTGGTTGGTAACCCGGGCTGCTATCCGACTGCGACACAGCTGGGTTTTTTGCCGCTGATCGAAGCCGGCTGCATCGACATCAATACCCTGGTCGCCGATGCCAAGTCTGGCGTCTCTGGCGCTGGTCGCAAAGCCGAAGTGCATACCTTGTTCCCGGAAGCTGCTGATAACTTCAAGGCATATGGCGTCTCAGGTCATCGTCATTTGCCGGAAATTTCCGAGCGTCTGGCTGTTGCTGCCGGCAAGCCGGTTGGCCTGACCTTCGTGCCGCACCTGACCCCGTTGATCCGCGGTATTCACGCCACGCTGTATGCACGGATTACGCGTGAAGAGGATTTCCAGGCTCTGTTCGAAAAGCGTTACGCCAACGAACCTTTTGTTGATGTATTACCACCCAAGTCGCATCCGGAAACCCGTTCGGTACGCGCCTCAAACATCTGCCGTATTGCCATTCATCGTCCGCAAGGCGGTGACACCTTGGTCATTTTGTCGGTCATAGACAATCTGGTTAAGGGCGCGGCAGGGCAGGCCGTACAAAATATGAACATCATGTTCGGACTCGACGAATGCGCTGGCCTCACACAAATTCCCGTCTTGCCGTAAGCATGCGCCGTTTGCGCGGCCGCTTCGGTATTGCAGCACCACGCATGGCAGTGCGCACTCACGTGCCCTGGCATTGGCGCGCTGCCAGCATCATTGTGATCACGGCGGCTTCCTTGGCTTTGGCGGGCTGGGTTTATGACGCGGGCCGCAGCATTGCGGGCTTCAACAGCTCGAAGATGGATACGCTGAAGACCAAGGTGCATGATCAGGAAGCTGAGCTGACCGAGTTGCGTGCAAAGGTAACGACGACGGCGGCCTCATTGCAGATTGAACAAACTACTCAGGAACAGCTCAAGAAGCAGGTTGCCTCTTTGGGGGCCGACAATGCGCGACTCAAGGAAGAGCTGGCCGTTTTTGAGCATATGGCCCAGGGCCAAGGCGTCGAGGGTGGTTTGTCGATTGCGCGCTTGCGTATTGAGCCCGGCGATACGCCGGATGAGTTCACATACCGTATGCTTGTCACCCAGCAGCAAGGTAAAAAAGGAAATGAATTCAAAGGCTTGTTGCAGCTGGCTTTGACTGTACAGCAGGGCGGTAGCAATGTTATGATCATCCTCCCGAAAGCCGGAGATGTAGGCGCAAATCGCTTCCAAGTCTCTTTCCGGCACTTCCAGCGTCTGGAGGGGAACTTCAAAGTACCCACTGGCGGACGTTTGATTTCGGTAGAGGCAAGACTGGTTCAGGATGGGGCGGTTAAAGCCTCTCAGCGTATCGCACTGTAAGGAGTTCCCATGTTTGGCAAATCAACCGCATCGACCAGCAAGCCACAAAATCGTATCGATACCTTGATCGGTGCCGGTACCCAGATTCACGGCGACATTACCTTCAATGGCGGTTTGCGCATTGACGGTGAAATTCACGGCAATGTGACAGCAAACGGTGAAGGCTCGAGCACCCTGGTGGTCAGTGAGCATGCCCGGGTTGAAGGCGAGGTCCGTGTCAGCCATGTGGTAATCAACGGCACCGTGACTGGCCCAGTCCATTCGAGCGAGTTTCTTGAACTCCAGCCGAAAGCTCGTGTCACAGGAGATGTGGAGTACAACACTCTGGAAATGCACCTTGGCGCTGTAGTCCAAGGTCGTTTGGTCCATGACACCCCATCACGGGCTGTGGAGCTGAAGCTGGCCACGAATAGTGCAGCAGCGGCCGGTTAATCGATTGACCCCAGCCTGACACAGGCGGATAATTGAATTATTGAGATCAGGCCCCATGTAGGGAACTGATTTGTAACGGAGATACAAAATGAATGCACCTACCGAAATGCCTAGCCTGCTGAACTTCACCGACAGCGCTGCTGCCAAGGTCAAGGAACTGATGGTCGAAGAAGGCAACGACGAGCTGAAGCTGCGCGTGTTTGTCAGCGGCGGCGGTTGTTCTGGCTTCCAGTACGGCTTTACTTTTGACGAAGTCATCAATGAAGATGACACTACTGTTGAAAAAGACGGCGTGACCCTGCTGATCGACTCTATGAGCTACCAGTATCTGGTCGGCGCTGAAATTGATTACACCGAAGGTCTAGAAGGCTCGCAGTTCGTGATCAAGAACCCGAATGCGACCAGTACTTGCGGTTGTGGTTCCTCGTTCTCGGCCTAAGTCTTACTGCCGAAACAAAAAAGGGCGCTTCGGCGCCCTTTTTCATTGCTGGATGGCAGAGCCTTATTTTGAGTAAATCGCACCCAGCACGCGCTCACCGCGAGCACCGGTGACGACGGGCAGATTGCCTGATAAACCATGCAGTGCTCGGTAGGCCAGCCAAGCGAAGGCAATTGCTTCCAGCCAGTCGCCTGGCAAGCCAGCCTGATCCGTGGTGCTGACCACTGTGTCCGGAAACTGCGTTGCCAGACTATTCATCAGCGCCGTATTGCGAGCACCGCCGCCACAAACCAGCAATGTGTCGGGCTCGCCGCAGTGAGCATAGATTGCATCGGCGATGCTGCGCGTCGTGAGTTCTACCAGCGTGGCTTGAACATCGGCCTGATTTTCATTGCCTTCCAGTTGTGCCTGTAACCAAGCCAGATTGAACTCTTCACGACCACAACTCTTTGGCGGCTTGTGTGTCAAATAAGGATGGGCGAGCAATTTGTTCAGCAAATATTCGCTGGCACGGCCAGATGCTCCCCATGCGCCGTCAGCATCATGTGATTCGCCTTGTGCATGGCGTATCCATGCATCCATCAGCATATTGCCGGGGCCGGTATCGAAGCCTCGTGTCGGATGCCCTGGCTTGAGATCCGTGATGTTGGCAATGCCGCCAATATTTAGAACGACGCGGTGTTCGTCTTCCCGGCGCAGCGTGAAGTCGTGAAAAGCCGGTACCAATGGTGCCCCTTGACCCCCCGCAGCAATATCGCGGCTACGAAAATCGGCAACAACATTGATACCGCTGCGCTCGGCCAACAAGGAGGCATTGATCAATTGTGTGGTGTAACCCGCAGCCGGATTGTGGCGTACGGTTTGTCCGTGAGCACCAATCGCGCTGATGCGCGCAGGTTCAATGTTGGCTTTGTTGAGCAGAGCAGCTACGGCATCTGCATAGAGCTCAGCAACTTGATTTGCCAACAGTGCGGCAGCATGGAGATCATCCTCACCCGGCGCGTGCAGCGCCAGCGCTGCCGCACGCAGGGATTCGGGATAGGGCAGGTAAGCGCTTTCAGTACAAGTCAGCGCGTCGCCATTGATTTCGACCAACGCAGCATCTACACCATCCAGGCTGGTGCCGGACATCAAGCCTATATAAAGCTCTGCAGCCATGCGGCGTGCGTGCTTAGTTCAGCAGGGCGAGATTGCCGCCACGCGTCATCTCGATCTGACCGAGATAGGCTTGGGTCTTGTTCTTGAAGTCGGACAATTGGGCAGCGGTTAGCGGGGCAGCAGTTGGCATGGCAATAGTGAGCGGATTCTGATGCTCGCCATTAATACGGAACTCATAGTGCAGATGCGGGCCTGTTGCCATACCGGATTGGCCAACATAGCCAATCACGTCGCCTTGAGATACCCGTTCACCTTTATGCAGACCAGATGCAAAGGCCGACATGTGACCATATAGCGTGGTGTATTTGCTTTGATGGCGCAGCACTACAACATTGCCATAACCATTTTGCTTGCCGACAAATTCGACAATGCCATCAGCGGTCGATTTGATCTTGGTGCCGATCGGTGCGCCGTAATCAATGCCCTTATGAGCTCGCCACGTTTGCAGCACCGGGTGAAAGCGTGCAGTAGTAAAACCTGATGTGATGCGCGAAAACTCCAGCGGCGAACGCAGGAAAGCCTTACGGATACTCTTGCCTTCAGCCGTGTAATAGCCGCCTGGCGTGTCGCTGCCACGTGGAGCGTCGTACCAGAAGGCGCGATAGGCGTGACCGTCGTTAATGAACTCGGCAGCCAGAATGCGGCCAGTACGAACTTGCTTGCCCTGGTAGGAAATTGATTCAAAGACGACGGTGAATCGGTCGCCCTTGCGCAAATCTTTATGGAAGTCGATGTCGCCGCCGAAGATGTCGGCTAATTGCGTCGCCACGCTATCTGGAATGCCGGCCGCATCGGTTGCACCAAACAGGGAGTAACGGATTTCAGCCGACTTGATCAGAACCTGCGTATCCAGAGAGAGCGCACGTTCAGTCGCCTTAAAGGTGGCGTCGCCCTGACGTTCGACAAACAATGCCTGGTCTTTGCCACCATTGAGAGGAAATACAAGGGAGATTAACTCACCTTTATCGCCAATCTGGGCGGTGATGTTCTTGCCAGGGCTCAGTTGGCGAGCAACAGCTTGGGCAGTATTGTGATTGAGCAGGAATGTCAGTGCAGCAGGGTCATCAGCGCCCACGCGGTTCAATAATGAAGCCACGGTATCGCCACGCAGAATGCGCTCTTCGCGCACAAACGGCAGCGAGTGTTCGGTGACCGGAAGTTCGGCGGCGAGTGGTGTTGCGAGTTGTTCAACGATAGTTTGTTGTTTGACTTGCAGTTCACTAGTGCCTGGTGCAGTACCAAATGCAGCTACCATGCCAAACATGGAGGCTCCGGCAACGGAGGCTGCAGCCCAAAAGTGCTTGGGCTTGGCTGAGCGATAGTGATGCAGTTGCGCTAAAATCCGGCTCTTTTCAATAGGCATAGGACTACATGGGACGGCGAAAAACCGTCCTAGGATAGCAAAACTTTCCTCGTCCGGCCAAATGCTTACAATTTTCCTCAGGTAATTCGCGATGACCAACCTTGATGCCCAGCTTGAACTGATTAAACGGGGGGCGGATGAACTTTTGATCGAGGCGGAGTTGATCGAGAAACTGAAACTCGGCCGTCCGTTGCGTATCAAGGCTGGTTTTGACCCGACGGCACCCGATCTGCACCTGGGCCATACCGTGCTTATTAATAAGCTGCGCCACTTCCAGGATCTGGGCCACCACGTGATGTTCCTGATTGGCGACTTCACCGGCATGATTGGTGATCCAACCGGCAAGAACGCCACGCGCCCACCACTGACACGCGAACAGGTCTTGGAAAATGCCAAGACCTATCAAACCCAGATTTTCAAGATTCTTGATCCGGCCAAGACCGAGATCTGTTTTAACTCAAGCTGGCTGGGCGAGTTGGGCGCGGCAGGCATGATCAAGCTGGCGGCCCATTACACCGTGGCGCGCATGTTGGAGCGCGACGACTTCTCCAAG
>DATJIB010000013.1:0-9748 GCA_035493575.1 Rhodocyclaceae bacterium
CGGACGCGCGCCGACTGCAACGGCGGCTTGCAGATCACGCAAGGCATCGCCGACGACGCTGATGTTTTCCGGACCGGTATTGAAACGATTCAGAATGTCTTGAAGCATGCCCGGCTGCGGCTTGCGACAGGTGCACTTTTCCGCCGCAGTGTGCGGGCAGAAAAACACGGCATCGATACGGCCACCCGCTTGCGAAACGGCCTTGATCATTTTGTCGTGAATCGCGTTCAGGGTTTCCATGTCAAACAAACCGCGACCCACGCCCGACTGATTGGTCGCCACCACAATGTGATACCCCAACTGCGTCAAGCGCGTGATCGCTGCCAGGCTGCCCGGCAGTGGCTTCCATTCATCGGGCGACTTGATGAACTGATCAGAGTCGTAGTTGATAACGCCGTCACGATCAAGAATGATGAGCTTCATGGTTTTTAGCTAGCCAGTTTGGAAAGGTCAGCAACACGATTCATGGCTTGATGCAAAGTTGCCAGCAAGCCAAGACGATTATTACGCAAAGCCACATCTTCGGCGTTCACCATCACGCCGTCAAAGAATGCATCTACGGGTGTCTTCAAGGCAGCGAGGGCTTGCAGTGAAGCCGCATAGTCACCGCGCTCGAAAGCGGCATCGGCTTGAGCTTTGACGGTGCTGAGGGCACGGTTCAAAGTGGATTCGGCCGCCTCCTTCAGTAGCGCTGTATCCACCTTGGCCGCCACTTCGCCATCGACCTTCTTGAGAATATTGCCAACGCGCTTGTTGGCAGCAGCCAGACTCTCGGCTTCCGGCAAGGCAGCAAAGGCGCGGACAGCAGCGAGACGGCTGGCCACATCAGCCAGCTTCTGTGGCTGCAGGGACAACACGGCATCAACCTCTTGCGCGCTATAGCCTTGTTCGCGCAGTGCGTTGGCGAGGCGATCAAAAATGAAACTCAGCAAGGCGCTGCGATGTTCTGCTTGCAAACCATTGAATGGTTTTTCCGCCGCGGCAATCAGATCGTCGATGCCGATATCCAGCTTACCGTCGATGAGCATACGGATGATGCCGAGTGCATGACGACGCAGCGCGAAGGGATCCTTGTCGCCAGTCGGCACTTGGCCAATGCTGAACAAGCCAACCAGGGTTTCCAGTTTGTCAGCCAACGCCACCACTACGCCTACTGAATTGCGCGGCAACTCATCGCCGGCAAAACGTGGCTTGTAGTGATCTTCAACGGCATCGGCAATCTCGACTGGCAAGCCATCGTGCAGGGCGTAATAGCGGCCCATGATGCCCTGCAGTTCGGGAAACTCACCGACCATATCGGTGAGCAAGTCGGCCTTGGCCAGTTGCGCAGCGGTATCGGCTTGCTGCGCATCGACACCCAGCTTGACAGCGATGGCTTTTGCAATCGCACGCACGCGCTCAATGCGTTGGCCTTGAGTACCGAGCTTGTTGTGATACACCACCTTATCCAGACCGGCCACACGCGAAGCCAGCGTCTTCTTGCGATCCTGATCGAAGAAAAATTTGGCATCGGCCAGACGTGGGCGCACCACACGTTCGTTACCGCCAATCACTGCACTGGCGTCGGTCGGGCAAATATTGGAAACGATCAGGAATTGATTACTGAGCTTGCCGCTGTTGTCGAGCAGCGGGAAGTATTTCTGATTCGCCTTCATGGTCAAAATCAGACATTCCTGCGGCACATCCAGAAAGGCTTCTTCAAATTTGCCGATCAATACATTCGGACGCTCAACCAAACCCGTGACTTCATCCAGCAGCGCTTCATCTTCAATCGGCTTGAGGTTAGGACCGGCCTTGACGGCGGCAGCGGTGAGCTGGCGCACGATCTCGGCGCGACGCTCAGCGAAACTAGGAATCACCGCGCCGTCAGCGGTGAGTTGCTGCACGTAGCTATCGGCATCCTTGATCACAACGGGATCAACACTGGCTTCGAAGCGATGGCCGTGCGTAGCATTGCCCGCCTTGAGGCCAAGCACTGAAACATTCACGACATCGCTGCCATGCAATGCAACCAAGCCATGTGCCGGGCGCACGAAGTTAACCGTCTCCCAGCCATCGGCCAGCTGGTAAGTCATGACCTTGGGGATAGGCAGCTTGCTCAGTGCTTCTTCAATCGCCTTCTGCAAACCTTCGGCGAGGCTGGCGCCCTTGACCACACTATTGAAAAACAGCACATCGGCCTTGCCATCGCTTTCACGCTTGAGACCAGCGACTGCCGATTCATCGGCACCTAAAGCGGCGAGCTTTTTGATCAAAGCAGGAGTCGCCTTGCCGTCAGCGCCGATACCCACTGCAACTGGCATCAACTTTTGCGCAACCGGCTTATCCGCAGCTTGTGCGGCCACGGCGGTGATATGCACACCCAAACGGCGAGGCGAAGCAAAGTGTGTCAGCACGCTGCCATCGCTCAAGAGGCCTTGTGCCTTAAGTGAGGCATGCAGATTCGATGCAAAGGCTTCGTCAATCTTCTTGAGTGCCTTCGGTGGCAGCTCTTCAACAAACAGTTCTACTAGTAAATTCTTGAGGGTCATTTTAGGCAGCGTCCTTCTCGATTTGAGCAAGGACTTCGGCAGCGTGTTCAGGCTTGGCCATAGGGAAGCCAAGACGCGCTCGGCTATCGAGGTAACTCTTGGCAACGCCACGGGCAAGATTGCGAATGCGGCCGATATAGGCAGCGCGTTCGGTCACCGAGATGGCGCCGCGAGCATCGAGCAGATTGAATGTATGCGCTGCTTTCAATACCTGCTCGTAGGCCGGCAGTGCCAATTGATTTTCCATCAGGTGCAGCGCCTGCTTTTCATGCGCAGTAAAAGCAGTGAACAAAAACCCTGCATCGCTATGTTCGAAGTTATAGGTCGACTGCTCAACTTCGTTTTGCTTGTACACATCGCCGTAGCTGAGGCCATCAGTCCAACGCAGGTCATAGACGTTATCCACGCCTTGCAGATACATGGCCAGACGCTCAAGACCATAAGTGATTTCACCGGTGATGGGTTTGCAGTTGATGCCGCCGACTTGCTGGAAGTAGGTGAACTGCGTCACCTCCATGCCGTTCAACCACACTTCCCAGCCCAGGCCCCAGGCGCCGAGTGTTGGGTTTTCCCAGTCGTCTTCAACAAAGCGAATATCGTTTTGCTTGAGATCAAAACCCAGCGCCTCAAGCGAGCCCAGATACAGCTCAAGAATATTTGAGGGTGCAGGCTTCAGCACGACTTGGTATTGATAGTAGTGCTGCAGACGATTCGGGTTTTCGCCATAACGGCCATCCTTGGGGCGACGGCTAGGCTGCACATAGGCAGCCTTCCATGGCTCTGGGCCGAGGGCACGCAAGAAGGTGGCGGTGTGGCTGGTGCCTGCGCCAACTTCCATGTCATAAGGCTGGAGCAGGGCGCAGCCTTGCTGACTCCAATAATGTTGCAAACGCAGGATGATTTCCTGAAACGAAGGGGCGGCCATTGAGAATGCTCTAAATCCGTAAAGGCGAGATTTTACAGGGTTTTGCGGCCTATCGTCAGGGCGAGAAAAGAGACATGCCGGATACTTCCTGCTGAAGCGGCGCAATCTTGAAGCGGCAAAATTATTGAAACTGTTGCCGAGTTTGATTGTCTGCTTACAGTTGCCCAAACTGACAAGACCACAGCAAGGCACTCACACCAACCAAACCGGGCCAGCTCATGCCGCACGACACTCCCCTAATCGCCACGATTGTTGGCGCCATTGTGATTGCCTTCTGCTTCGGCGCCCTGGCCTTGCGTTTGCGCTTGCCTCCCTTGATCGGCTATCTGCTTGCCGGCGTTGCCGTCGGCCCTTTCACGCCCGGCTTCGTCGCTGATCAACATCTGGCACCTGAGCTGGCCGAGCTCGGCGTGATACTGCTGATGTTCGGCGTGGGTCTGCATTTCTCGCTCAAGGACTTGCTCTCGGTCAAGAATATCGCCATCCCTGGCGCGATTGTGCAGATTGCCGTTGCCACGCTGATGGGTCTGGGTTTGTCATCGCTGCTGGGCTGGTCGTTTGGCGGAGGCCTGGTATTTGGCCTGGCTCTGTCAGTCGCCAGTACTGTCGTGCTGCTCTCTGCTTTGCAAGACCATCACTTGATGGACACCAGTGAGGGGCGCATCGCCATTGGCTGGCTGATTGTCGAAGATCTGGCCATGGTGCTGACGCTGGTGCTGATTCCTGCGCTGAGCGGTTTGCTCGGTGGTCAAACGCCAGAGCACGCGACAGGCAGTCTGGTCACCACACTCGCCATCACCATAGGCAAGGTGATTGCCTTCGTAGCGGTGATGCTGATTGTGGGCCGGCGTTTTATTCCGTGGTTGCTGGGCTGGGTTGCCAAGACCGGCTCCAAGGAATTATTTCGTCTGTGCGTGCTCGCCATTACCCTGGGCTTTGCCTACGGGTCGGCGATTGTGTTTGATGTGTCGTTTGCGCTCGGTGCGTTTTTCGCCGGTATGATTTTGAGTGAATCCAAACTCAGCCATCGCGCCGCCGAGGAAACCTTGCCGCTGCGCGATGCCTTCGCCGTGCTGTTCTTTGTTTCGGCGGGCATGCTGTTCGACCCGATGATTGTGGTGCGTGAACCCCTGGCCGTCATCGCCACTGTCGCCATCATTATTTTTGGCAAGTCGATTGCCGCATTCCTGATCGTGCTGGCCTTCCGCCATCCGCTCAAGACTGCGCTCACGGTCGCAGCCAGCCTGGCGCAGATCGGCGAGTTTTCTTTCATCCTGGCGACAGTTGGTCTGCAAATGGATTTGCTACCGCCAGTGGGTAAGGATCTGATCATGGCCGGCGCCATCCTTTCCATTGTGATCAATCCTTTCTTGTTCAGCCCGATCAAACCATTGATGCGCTGGCTGGGCCGACACTTTCCTAAACTGGGCGGCGCAGCAACAGTGTCGGTGGGCATTACCCAGCTGCCGGCTTCAAGCCTGAGCAACCATGTGGTGATCGTAGGCTACGGGCGCGTGGGTGAAATGGTGGCGGAGGGGCTTGCAGCCTCAGGCGTGGCATATAGCGTGATCGAAGACAGCGATGAGGTCGTGAGCAGATTACGCACGCAGAATATCGATGCCTATTACAGCGATGGCGTTTCGCCACGCGTACTGGAGCTGGCCAATGTGATGCATGCGAAGTGCCTGCTGCTGACGATTCCAAATGTATTTGAATCAAGCAAGATGGTCGAACTGGCGCACAAGATGAATCCGGACTTGCGCATTGTGGCGCGGGCCTACTCGGACGAAGAGGCGAACCATTTGCTGGCAGTCGGTGCAACTCACGCGATTACGGGCGAACGTGAAATTGCCATTGGCATGGCAACGTGGCTGGTGGATCACAGCAGCCCCAGCCATAGCTGAAGAACTATTGCGGCAGCTTGCGACGGGCGCGTATGGCCACGCCAACGATGATTAATGCCACTAGCAATATCGTTGCATTACCGGCAATCACGTAAGGGGTCAGACCGGTATAGCCTTGTGCCGATACCGTCAGGCCGCCGCGCGTAAAGTCCGGCAATACGGCGGCGACAGTTCCATCGGCATTGACCGCAGCGGTCATGCCGGTATTGGTAGAGCGCAGCATCATGCGCCCAGTCTCCAGCGCGCGCATCTGCGAGATTTGCAGATGCTGAGGCTGCGCCAGCGAATCACCAAACCAGGCCGTGTTCGAGACATTGATCAGGAGCGTGGCTTGCGGCACCCCCTGAATCAACTCTTCGCCAAACAAGTCTTCGTAGCAAATATTCATGGCGATACGCTGCTCGCCCAATACGAGCGCCTTTTGCTGAGCAGGTCCCGCGGTGAAGTCAGACATGGGAATGCGCATCAAATCCAGAAACCATCTGAAGCCGCTGGGTACAAATTCACCGAAAGGCACCAAGTGCTGCTTGAAGTAGCCGCTCGCCTCGAGCTGCGGCGTCACCAATATGGCGCCATTGGCGTAGCCTTCGGGTTTGCCCTGCTCCTGGACCGGCACGGCGGCACCGACGATGACATGGCTACTGCTACCAGTCAGTGACTTCAAATAATCTTTAGGAATCTCATTGAACATGAGGGGGATGGCCGTCTCCGGCAAGACCACCAATGAGGCAGGGTGCTCATGGGCCAATGTGGCGTAGGTTTGCAAAGAAACACCTAGCTGTTCGGGCTCCCATTTCAGGCTCTGCGCAATATTGCCTTGCAACAGACTCACGGTGACCGGCTCACCTTGTGGCTGTGTCCAGTGCAGCATACGCAAACCGAAGCCGCCCACTGGAAGTAGCACACAGATAGCTAATAGGGCCGGCACCGCTCGGCGCAACAAATAGAGCTGTGCCAGCGCTGCGGCAATCAATACCGTGACAAAGCTCACACCATAGACCCCCAGCAGCGGTGCGTAGCCGGCTAAAGGGCTAGGTGGGGTTTGGGTATAGCCGACGCTCAGCCAAGGGAAGCCGGTTCCAACAGTGCCACGCAACCATTCGCCCAAGGCCCAGCTGGCGGCAATGAGGAATAGGTTCAGCGTGGCGCCACTGCGTAGTCGTACTGCCAACCAACCAGAGAGTGCTGGAAAAAGTGCCAGGCCAGCGCACAAGACCAGGGTCATCAAGGCCGCCACCGGCGCAGGCATGCCGCCGACGACATGCATGCTCACATAGACCCAGGATACGCCGCCGAGAAAACAGCCCAGACCCCAGACGAAACCTTGCCACGCGGCTTGGCGCGGCGTTTCAGATTTCAACCAGCAATGGAATAGGCAAGCAAGGCTGATAAAGCAGAGTGGAAACCAGCCCAAGGGCGCGAACGCTGCAACATTCAATGCTCCGGCACAGAGCAGAAACAAGAACTGTTGCAGGCGACTCATGCGCCAGTGGTATCGGCGTTGTCTAGCGGCAGGGCGCGCTGACGATCAATCAGCAAGGTATGCACGCGGCGACTGTCGGCACGCAGCACGGTAATGCGAAGATCTTGATGGAACAGCACTTCACCGCGCTTGGGCAAGCGGCCCAATTCGTGGATCACGAAGCCGCCGACGGTATCGAAATCATCATTGGTGAGCTCAGTACCAAAGGCAGCGTTGAAGTCTTCGATTTCAGTCGTGGCTTTGACTCGGTAGCGGCCGGTATTGTCGAGCACGATATTGTCGGCGGTATCGTCGAAGTCGTATTCGTCTTCGATATCACCAACGATCTGTTCGAGCACGTCTTCAATCGTGACCAGGCCAGCTACTCCGCCGTATTCGTCGACGACGATAGCCATGTGATTGTGGCTGGCGCGGAATTCGCGCAGCAATACATTCAGACGCTTGGACTCGGGAATAAAAACCGCAGGGCGCAAAGTGCCGCGCAGATCAAATTCGCGACCAGCAAAATAGTTGAGCAGGTCCTTGGCGAGCAGGATGCCGATGACATCGTCCTTGTGCTCGTCAATCGCCGGAAAGCGCGAATGCGTTGCGTCAATAACAAAAGCGGCGACTTTTTCCGGCGCCTCATTGATATCAATCACATCCATCTGGGCACGCGGCACCATGATGTCGCGGACCTGAATATCTGAAACGGAGAGCGCGCCTTCGATGATGGAAAGCGCATCGGCATCGAGCAGATTGCGCTCGAAAGCGCCGTGCAGCAGATTGAGAAGTTGTTCGCGGTCTTCTGGCTCGCGCATCAGCAGCGAGGAGAGACGTTCAAGCAGATTCGGCTTACTAGAGGAAGGGTCCATTTCGGAGGGGTGGCGGCGCTAACAGCGCGCTGCAGATGTGTTTCGCTAAGGTAGGGTCAAAGAAATCAATAAGGATCGGGGTAGCCTAAGGCAGCCAGAATTTCGCGTTCGCGTGCTTCCATGACTTCGGCATCTTGCTCGCTGGTTTCGTGATCGTATCCTTGCAGATGCAGCATACCATGCACGATCAGGTGCGCAAAATGCGCTTCTGTCGGCTTTTTCTGATCTTTGGCCTCGCTTAAGACTACAGGAAGGCACAAAACCAGGTCGCCGGCCATGTCCGGTAGCGGCAAATACGGAAACGAAAGCACATTGGTGGCGTAATCGCGCTGGCGATAGTCCTTGTTCAAGGCCTGGCCTTCTTCAGCATCGACAAAGCGCACTGTCACCTCAGCGCTACTACCTTCGAGGGCTTTCTTGACCCAGCGCCGCACTTGCGGACGCGAGGGTAGCGCAGCATCTTTACAGGCGTATTGCACACTGAGGGACAATGTCGACGGTTCTGCCTTGGTGACTGAACCCTTGGCTTTACTTTTTTTAACCACGGGGCGGCTTGGTTTCTTCGTGCTTTTCGTAGGCAGAGACAATGCGCGCCACGAGTGGATGACGCACCACGTCTTCGGCAAGGAAGTCGGTAAAGGCAATGCCGCGTACATCCTTGAGGATGTTGCGCGACTCGATCAAGCCGCTTTTTTGACCGCGCTGCAAATCGATCTGGGTCACGTCGCCGGTGATCACGCACTTGGAGCCTATGCCCATGCGCGTCAGGAACATCTTCATCTGTTCCGGCGTGGTGTTCTGCGCTTCATCCAGAATAATGAAAGCATGATTGAGGGTGCGGCCGCGCATATATGCGAGCGGCGCAATTTCGATGCTGCCTTTCTCGAACATCTTGGTGACTTTGTCGAAACCCATCAGGTCATACAGGGCATCGTAGAGCGGACGCAGATACGGGTCGACCTTTTGCGCCAGGTCGCCGGGCAGGAAACCCAAACGCTCGCCCGCCTCAACCGCCGGACGGGTCAGGATGATGCGCGCAATCTGGTCGCGCTCAAAAGCATCAACTGCACACGCCACAGCCAGATAGGTCTTGCCGGTACCGGCCGGGCCGATACCAAAGGTGATGTCGTGTTCCTGAATCTGTTTGATGTACTGCACCTGGCGCGGGGTACGACCATGCAGGTCGCCCTTGCGCGTCATCAGATGCATGCCGGGCTGGTCACTAGTAGCAACCGCACCACTGCGCGCAATTTCAATCACGCCCAGTTGCACATCACCAATATCTACCGGCGCATCGGCGAGCGCGTAAAAACGTTCCAAGGCGGCAACACCAAGGCGGGCCTTTTCGGTGGTGCCAGTGACACGAAAATTTTCGCCACGGCGCGCAATTGTGATGTCGTAAGCGGTTTCGATCTGGCGCAGATTTTCATCCAGCGCGCCGCACAGATTGGCCAGTCGACTATTGTCGACCGGGGTAAAGCTGACATCAATGCCACGATTACGTGGGCGCGCGCTTTCGCTCATAAACTATTCGAGGATGACGATTTCGCCACGCAGAGTATGCGGCTGGGCCGAGGTGATTTTGACATCAATGTATTGGCCAATCAGACGGGCGTGGCCGGGTAAATTTACGACCCGGTTGTTTTCCGTACGCGCGGCGACTTCGTTCTCATCTTTACGCGAAATGCCTTCGACCAATACGCGCTGAGTCGAACCGACCATGCTCTGACTAACCTCTTGGTGCATTTCATCGATGCGTTTTTGCAAACGCATGAGGCGCTTGAGCTTGACCTCTTGCGGCGTATCGTCAGCCAGATCAGCCGCCGGCGTGCCGGGGCGAGTGCTATAGGTGAAAGAGAAGCTGCCATCGAAGACAACGTCTTCGATCAGCTGCATGGTCTTTTCAAAATCCTCTTCGGTCTCACCGGGGAAGCCGACGATGAAGTCTGAAGACAGAGAAAGATTGGGGCGAGCCGCGCGCAGCTTGCGCACCAGGCTCTTGTATTCAATCGCTGTGTAGCCGCGTTTCATGGCTGCCAGGATACGATCCG
>DATJIB010000014.1:0-5890 GCA_035493575.1 Rhodocyclaceae bacterium
GCGACGATGCCGGCCTTGGCGTAAGCCACTGCCAGCTCTTGCCAAGCGCCGGGCTCGCTGGCGTAGTCTTGGGCAAACACGGTTTTACGCATGCGTACGGCTTGGCCGGACAGGGTTGAGTCAACCGGCATGCGCCGCACCACGGCCATGACTTCTGGACTGTGACCTTGTGCGGCGATCAGTTCGAACCACTGCTCGCTTGAGTCCATGAGGTGGATCATGGCGCGATGGCTGGGCATATTGCGGGTGAGCTGGTGCAGCGCCTCCTCAGCCAGATTGCGTTCATCCGTTGGAATCTGCAGCGCCGTGATCAACTGATTAGAAAATGTCAGCAGTTCGTTGTTATGGCCAAGTTCGTTGCTCTTGCGCTGGAACACGGCCAGTAATAAACAGATGGCCGCGGAGAGCGAGAGCAGGTGCGAAATCGGTGTTTGCGGTGAATTGACGAACAGGCCACCGCTGGCGGCCAGCCATACGCCATTGGCTGCTCTGAGCGCAAACAGGAAGGCGGCAATTTTCTCCAGCAGGCTGTCGCGCCACAGCGCCCAGGCGATGGACGAAAGCGAGATCGCCAAGGCTATGCACACGATCCAGACCATCGCAGGGGGGTAGGCGTAGCGCGTGCCAATGGCCAGAGCACTATAGCCAACCGCCAATACCAGCGTATCGCGCCAAGTGAAGGATTGCTTGCGATAGCGCAATGAGCCACCAATCATGGTGGCAAAACCCAAGGCCGAAATCGGCGTGATCATTACCTTGAAGAGGATCGATGTAATGCCGAACTCCGGCATGCGCATCATCAAAGCCATAATCGCCGAGATCCCCAGGAGTATGTGGGCTGCACCCCAGTAAGCAAAATAACCGCGTTGCCGCTCGGCATACCACATGCCAATAAAAAGGCAGCCGATCAGACTATTGCCGGCGAGAAGAACGAGATCATTCATTGGATGGGTGACGGGTGGACAAGTGCGGAATTCGCAACATACTTTTCAAAGAGCCAATTAATAAGGTTTGACTAGGGGCAAAGCTCAAAGCATCGTCAGCATAGGGATGTTAGCAGTGCGACCTTTACATAAACGGCAGATTTGAAGGGTTTTTAAGGTTTAAGCACAAACTTGTCTGATCTACGCACTACAGCAGGCTTTCGGAGCGATCAGGCAGGGTAAAATGCGCTTATGAACTGGACTTCATTTGCAGGTATCGGAGTGGGCGCCGCTTTGGGCGCCTGGTTGCGTTGGCTACTCGGAATGTGGCTCAACCCGATTTTCACAGCAATTCCCTTGGGCACCTTGGCGGCGAACTTGCTCGGTGGCTATCTGGTTGGTGCTGCCGTGATGATCTTCCACCTCCACAGCGACTTACCGATCGAGTTGCGCCTGTTTCTGGTCACCGGATTTCTGGGCGGCTTGACCACCTTTTCGACCTTCTCTGCGGAGGTTGTGGCATTGATCCGAGCTGAAGCCTGGGCTTTGGCTTTGATGGCAGCGAGTGTGCATTTGTTTGGCTCATTGCTGATGACGGGGTTGGGTATTTACACGATTCAACAGCTGGCCAAGTAATGAAATTTGATGCACAAGCACGTTTGGCCGCACGGCCAACGATTAGCTATGACGAGGCTTTGCCCGTCAATCAAAAGCGCGAGGATATTGCCGCGGCGATACGTGACAACCAGGTCATCGTTGTTTGTGGCGAGACCGGTTCTGGCAAGACCACGCAACTCCCCAAAATTTGCCTTGAGCTTGGGCGTGGCAGTCATGGCCTGATCGGGCATACCCAGCCGCGGCGGATTGCTGCACGAGCCACAGCCACGCGCATCGCGCAGGAGCTGAAAAGTGAGCTTGGCCAGCATGTCGGCTACAAGATTCGCTTTACAGAAAAGGTATCGAACACCAGCTACATCAAGCTGATGACGGACGGCATTCTGCTCGCCGAGACGCAAGGCGATCCGCTGCTGCGCCAGTACGACACCCTGATTATTGACGAGGCGCACGAGCGCAGTCTCAATATCGACTTCCTGCTTGGCTATCTGCGTGCTGTCTTGCAGAAGCGCCCAGAGCTTAAGTTGATCGTGACTTCGGCCACTCTGGATGCTGAGCGTTTCAGCAAACATTTCACTATCAATGGCAAGCTGGCGCCGGTGATTGAAGTCTCGGGCCGTTTATATCCAATCGAAACGCGCTATCGCCCCTTCGGCGAAGACGATGACCGCGACCTTAACGAAGCGATTGTCGATGCCGTTGACGATGCGCATCGTAGTGGCCCTGGAGATGTGCTGGTGTTCTTGCCGGGTGAGCGCGAAATTCGCGAAGCGGCCGAGGCCTTGCGCAAACATCATCCGGCCGGCACCGAAATCCTGCCGCTATTTGCACGTCAGTCGGCGCAGGAACAGAACCGCGTCTTCCAATCGCATGGTGGCCGTCGTGTGGTGCTGGCGACCAATGTGGCGGAGACGTCACTGACGGTGCCGGGCATCCGTTACGTGATCGATAGTGGCCAGGCGCGCGTCAAACGTTATTCGCATCGTAATAAAGTCGAACAGCTTCAGGTCGAGCCGATTGCGCAGGCCGCTGCCAATCAGCGCGCCGGCCGTTGCGGCCGTGTCGCCAGCGGTATCTGCTATCGCCTCTACAGCGAGGATGACTTCAAGAAGCGTCTCGCCTACACCGAGCCGGAAATTCTGCGCTCGTCCTTGGCTGGCGTGATTCTGCGCATGAAGTCTTTGCATCTGGGCGATGTGGAGGACTTTCCATTTTTGGAAGCGCCGCTACCGCGCATGGTCGCCGACGGCTACCAATTGCTGGCCGAGCTCGGCGCCATTGATGAAGAAACCAAACAGCTGACCAAGGTCGGAGAAGAGCTGGCGCGTCTCCCGCTGGACCCGAAAATTGGGCGCATGATTCTGGCTGCGCGCAAGGAAGGTGCGCTGCGTGAAGTGCTTATCATTGCCGCGGCGCTGTCCTCGCAAGATCCACGCGAGCGACCACAAGAGCAGGCCGGCACTGCCGATCAGGCGCACGCCAAGTGGAAGGATGAGAAATCAGAATTCCTGTTCTGGACCAAGCTCTGGCATGCCGCTGATGAGGTATGGAAGCATGAGACGCAGGGCAAGCAACGCCAGTGGTGTAAGGCCAACTTCATCTCATGGCTACGCATGCGCGAGTGGCGTGACATCCATGCGCAACTGCATGTTTTGTGCACAGAGCATGGCTGGAAAGAATCTGAGCTACCTGCTTCCTTCGATGCTATTCACAAAGCATTGCTAACCGGTCTATTGGGTCACATCGGTTTGAAGAGTGAGGAAGAAGCGCACTACCTCGGCGCGCGTGGCATCAAGTTCTTTATTCATCCGGGTTCGACGCTGCAGAAAAAAGCCGGGCGCTGGATCATGGCTGGCGAACTGGTCGATACCTCGCGCCTGTTCGCGCGCACCATCGCCAAGATTGAGCCGGAATGGCTGGAGCAGGTGGGTGCGCATCTGGTGCGCCGTCATGCGTATGAACCGCATTGGGAAAAGAACTCGGGCCAGGTGGTGGCCTGGGAGCGGGCGACCTTGCACGGCATTTTGCTCTACGCCAAGCGTCGCATCCACTACGGCCCCACGGATCCAAAACTGGCGCGCGAACTCTTTATTCGCGGCGCCCTGGTCAATGAGCAAGTGCATGAAGACTACGCCAAGCGCGCCAAGTTCTTCCAGCATAACCAGAAGCTGATACGCGATATCGAAGCGCTCGAACATAAATCAAGACGCCCCGATGTGCTGGTCGATGATGAGTTGATCTACGCTTTCTACGACAGCAAGCTGCCGCCGGACGCCATCACCTTGGCGGCGTTTGAGCACTGGCGCAGAGAAGCGGAACAGAAAGAGCCCAAGCTCTTGTTCCTTGAGCGCGAACAGTTGATGCGCCATGAGGCCGCCGGCATTACCACCGACACCTTCCCGCATCATCTGGAAGTACACGGTCAACGCCTGAAGTTGTCCTATCACCACGATCCCGGTGCCAGCGATGATGGCGTGACTTTGTCCCTGCCGCTGGCTTCGCTTAATCAGATTTCGGCCAATCGTTGTGAATGGCTGGTGCCGGGCTTGTTGCCAGAGAAGGTCGTGGCCCTGCTTAAAACCCTGCCGCAAAAATTCCGTCATCGTTTGCAACCCTTGGATGGTTTTGCTGAAGAGTTTTGCGAAGCGGTTGCCGATCATAAGCAAGACACCAATGAACCTTTGGTGCGCGCCTTGATGCGCACCGCGGAAGAAAAGCTGGCCATGAAGCTGCCGCTGGATGCCTTCCGCCCCGGTGAGTTGCGCGCTCATTTGCTGATGAACTTCCGTTTGCTTGACGAACATGGTGGCACGCTGGCCATGTCACGTTCCTTACCCGAATTGCGTACGCAATATTCGGATCGAGTGGAACAAAGCTTTGCGCGCGCCGAAGTCAAAGTCGATAGCGATACAAAATCATCAGGCGGTGAAGGTGAACTGACGGGGCTGACCAGTTGGAGCTTTGGCGCCTTGCCCGAACTGTTGGAGGTCACGATCCATGGTCGCAAGGTTGTCGGTTTCCCGGCGCTGGTGGACGAGGGCGACAGTGTTTCTCTGCGCGCTTTGGATAGTGAAGAGAAGTCGCGACAACTGCATCGCGCCGGTCTGCGTCGTTTGTTCGCGCTGAGCTTGAAAGAGCAAGTGAAGTTCATCGACAAGAGTTTGCCTGGTCTGCGCGATATGGCCATGCAGTTCATGCTGCTGGGCAAAGCCGGTGGCACTGAGCAAGAGCTGAAAGAGCAGGTTCTGGCCGTGACACTGGAGCGGAGTTGCTTGATGGATCCGTTGCCAGCAACTGCCGCTGAGTTCGAGGCGCGCCGTGACTCGGCCAAGGGCCGGATTACCTTGATCGCTCAGGAAGTCGCGCGGCTTTTGGCAACTATCCTCACCGAGAATGCGGCGCTGGCGAAAAAACTGGCGGCCAATAACAAAGCCTTCCCCGTTGCGTGTGCTGACATGACTGCGCAATTGAATGGCTTGCTGGCCAAACACTTTATTGTGAATACGCCCTTTGAGCGACTACAGCACTATCCGCGTTATCTGAAGGCCATTAATCTTCGCCTGGATAAACTGCGCAGTGATGCCGTACGTGATGCGCGCCAATTGGCGGATTGGCAAACTCTGGCCAAACCCTTCGAGCGCGAGTGGCAAAATCAGCAAAAGAGTAGTGTGGATGATCCGGCTTTGGAAGAATTCCGTTGGTTGCTGGAGGAGTTGCGCGTAGCCTTGTTTGCGCAGGAACTCCGCACACCTTCCCCAGTCTCGGTTAAACGGCTGCAAAAAATGTGGGAATCACGGCCGCGTGCCTGAGCCCAAAATCAGAAAGGCTGATTGAAAGGTTAACTCATGGCTGAAGTCTTGCGTGCCTGTTTTTTAGCCGGCCGCGATCTGTTGCGCCCCGGTATGTTGTTCCAAGCCTTGTGGCCGCCGATAGTGGCCATGCTGGGCTGGGGCATGGTTGCATCAGCGGTGTGGGTGCCGGCGCGGGAGCGCATGCAGGCGAGCTTTCCGGATTGGTCGTGGCTATCCAACAACTGGATTGCGGATTGGCTGGCCAACATCGGGCTACTCCTCGCATTTGCACCTTTGGTCTACTTCACCACCTTGATGTTGTTGGCCGCATTTGCGCTGCCACACATGATGAATCTGGTTGCCGACAGCGACTATCCTGATCTGGTACGCGCCGGGCGTGGCGCGTTCTGGGGCAGCCTGATCAACACCTTGATCGCCGGTCTCGTATTCGTCGCGGGTTGGCTCTTGACCATGCCCTTGCTTCTGATTCCTGGTGTGTTGCTGGTCTTTCCGGTTATCTGGCTGGCGTGGCTGAATCAGCGCACCTTCCGTTTTGATGCT
>DATJIB010000015.1:0-6124 GCA_035493575.1 Rhodocyclaceae bacterium
CGCCTTTATGCACGCCGAGGTAGAGGAGGGCGTGCGCCGCGTGGCAATTCAACAGTTATTCAAACAGCCCGTTTTCAATGTCATGGATGGACTGGACGTGTACATCGATGATTACTCCATCTTCGAACCGATCGCGGCCAGTGAGCTAGCCGGTTTGTCGCATGCACGCAGCATGCTGTTCCCGGAGCAGACTGCAGAGGTAAAAGCCGAGGCAGAACAGCCATCGACCGATCTGCCGGCTATTGCTGACAACACGCCACGCGCAGACGGAGAAGCAACATGAGCCAGTCTGAAAATGTATTCATGGCGGTCAGCGAGCAGAACCCTGCGGTGCTGGCGGCTTTCCGCGCGGCCATGAGTTTGCCGGCTGCAGCTTCGGTGCAGGCAGTCGATTACGTCTCGAACGGCAAGACCTTGATCATAGGTATTGCGGATATTGCGCTTGATTGGGCCGAACGGCTCAAGGACAGACTGGATGTGAGCGTGCTGATCACCGAAGCACGTGGCGATGAAGAACTGCCGCCCTTGGCTGATTACCCGGTATCCGCCGGCAGCAAGGTCAAGGTCGAGGGTTGGCTTGGTCATTTCAATGTGCGCTGGCAAGGCTTGGATATGCCGCAGCATGGACTGATCGGGGCGCTGGATTTTGCCGCCACCGCCACTTCACGTACCGAGTACTACGACCTGATTCTTGATCTGTCACGCGAAGCCTTGATCCGCTTGCCGCACCCACCACAAGGTTATTTTGCGCCGGGCCGTGATCCGCTGGATCAGTTCGACGCAGTGCTCAAGCTGACCGGCTTTGTTGGCGAATTCGAAAAGCCACGCTACTTCGATTACAAGGCCGACCAGTGCGCGCATGCGCGCAATCGCATCGAGGGCTGCAACAAATGCATTGATATCTGTTCGACTGGCGCCATTACGGCCAAAGGCGATGGCGTGTTCGTCGAGCCGCATCTGTGCATGGGCTGCGGCGCTTGCGCCAGCACCTGCCCGAGTGGCGCCATGCGCTATGCTTTCCCATCGGTGCCAGAACTCGGCGCACGTCTGAAGGCCATGTTGTCTGCTTACGAGCAGAACGGTGGTGTTGAGCCGGTGATTGTGTTTCATGAGCGCAAGGGCGAAGACTGGCTGCTACGCCGTGCCCAGCGCGAAGGACTGCCGGGTAATCTGATTCCGGTCGGTGTACATGACATTGCCAGCGTTGGGCCAGACTTGATGATGGCAGCACTCTGCTACGGCGCGGCGCATGTCGCGGTGTTGCAAGTCGCCGATCTGCCTGAAGCCTATACCGCCAATTTGCATGAACAGATGGCAATAGTACGAGCTATCGTCAATGGCCTCGGCTATGCCGGTACGCCATGTCAATTGATCACTGCCGAGAGTGACATATCCAACTTGGCTGCGGATGCAATCACTGTCCCGCGCGCTAGCTTCAACTTGTTCACCGACAAACGCCGTACGCTCGAATTCTGCATCGATCATCTACTCGCACATGCACCGCAGCCGGTGGATGAGATCGCCTTGCCGGCTAGTGCGCCATTTGGCACGTTGCAGATTGACACCAATGCCTGCACGCTATGCATGGCTTGCGTCGGCGCGTGTCCTGCCAAAGCCTTGCAGGACAATCCAGAGCTGCCGCAGCTACGTTTCATTGAGCACAACTGCGTGCAATGCGGTATTTGCGTCAGCACCTGTCCCGAACATGCGCTGGTCAAATCCACACGTCTGCTGCTGACACCAGAAGCCAAAAAGCCGCGCGTCCTGAATGAGGCCCAGCCTTTCCACTGTGTGCGTTGTGGCGTTCCGTTCGGCACCCGCGCCATGGTTGATTCCATGCTGAAGCGACTCTCCAGCCACAGTTTGTTTGCCGATGCCGCGGCTTTGCGCCGTCTGCAAATGTGTGGCGACTGCCGCGTGGTGGACATGCTGGATAACCGTAATGAAATGACCATCGAGGACCTGCCACGATGAATGCACCCATGCACCCTATGGTTCAAGACGAAGATCTGGCGCGCGCTGATGCTTACGCCGTACTGGCACGCGTGCTGTTCGCCGCGCCTGATGCCGGCTTGCTTGCTGCATTGAATACGGCACAGCGCGAAGGTGAGGGCCAGTTAACCGCGAGCTGGAACGCGATGTGCTCCGCTGCTGGCGATATGGCAACGATTGCGGATGAATATGCCGAGCTGTTTGTGAGCATAGGCAAGCCGCAGGTTTCGCTGTTCGGGTCCTGGTATCTGACCGGCTTCCTGATGGAAAAGCCGCTGGCTCTGTTGCGTGATGATCTGGCTGCTATGGGCTTGGTGCGAAATGAAGCCGAGCACGATCCTGAAGACCACATCGCTGGAGAGCTGGATGTGATGCGCCATTTGATTCTGAGCGGAAGCGACAGTGGCCTGAATCAGGCCCAGTTTTTCCAACGCCATTTGTTGCCCTGGTATGGCGATCTATGTATGGCTTTAGAGCAGGCGCCATCAGCGAGTTTCTATCGGGCAGTTGCCCAGTTCATGCGTGTGTTCCTGGATATGGAACGTGACTATTTTGCGCTGCAAACGGATCGTGACGGAGGTGTGAAATGAGCAAGAAAACCCAGAAGGCCGCAGCGGTTGAAGTGGCAAAAGCGCCCGACAACAAACGCCGCAATTTTCTGATCGGCGCAGGTGTCGGTAGCGTGGGCGCTGCCGCAGCACTGGTTAGCGGTGGTGCGATCAAGCCAGCGGTAGAGGCCCCAAGCACGCTTGAGGCGGAAGACAAGAGCAAGGGCTATCGCGAGACCGAGCACATCCGTCGTTATTACAGCACCACACGTCTCTGAGCGGGGGAACATCATGCTGAGTAAAAAATCATCCCAGGTATCTCATGGCCATCGTGCCGAACAAGGCAGCATTGCCAGCAGTCTGCGCGAAATACTGCCGGACGCAGTTGATCGCCGCACTTTCATGAAGCGCTCGGGTCTGGTCGCTGGAGCGGGTGCATTTGCCTCGCAATTGCCTTTCAATCTGATTGGCAAGGCCGAAGCCATGGGCGAGAAGCCGCAAGACGGCAAGGTTGAAGTCAAGCGCACCGTATGTACGCACTGCTCGGTGGGCTGCGCCGTCGATGCCGAAGTGAAGAACGGCGTCTGGGTCGGGCAAGAGCCGGTTTTCGATTCACCCATCAATATGGGGGCACATTGTGCCAAGGGTGCCTCGGTGCGTGAGCATGGCCACGGAGAAATGCGCCTCAAGTATCCGATGAAGCTGGTCGACGGCAAGTATGTGCGCATCAGCTGGGACGAAGCCTACAAAGAGGTTGGCGACCGTCTGCTGAAGCTGCGCAAGGAGCATGGCCCAGATTCGGTGTACTGGATAGGCTCGTCCAAGCACAACAATGAACAGTCTTATCTATTGCGCAAGTTCGTGTCCTTCTGGGGCACCAATAATTGCGACCATCAGGCGCGTATCTGTCACTCGACCACGGTTGCTGGCGTTGCCAACACCTGGGGTTACGGCGCCATGACCAACTCCTATAACGACATGCAGAACTCGAAGGCCATGTTGTTCATGGGCTCGAATGCAGCAGAGGCACATCCGGTCTCCATGCTGCATGTGCTGCATGCCAAGGAGAAGGGTTCCAAACTGATGGTGATCGATCCGCGCTTTACTCGGACCGCCGCCAAGGCTGATCAGTATGTGCGCATCCGTTCTGGCAGTGATATCGCTGTCATCTGGGGCATTCTGTATCACGTCTTCAAGAATGGCTGGGAAGATCAGAAGTACATTGATGATCGCGTCTACGGCATGGACAAGGTGCGCGCCGAGGTCATGACCTGGACGCCGGAGAAAGTGAAGGAAGCGACAGGCGTCGACGAGGCCGAGTTGTACAAGGTGGCCGAGACCATGGCCAAGAATCGCCCCAGCACCATCGTCTGGTGTATGGGCCAGACCCAGCACACGACAGGCAACGCCATGGTGCGCGCCTTCTGCATACTGCAACTGGCGCTGGGCAATATCGGTGTGTCGGGTGGCGGTGCCAACATCTTCCGCGGTCACGACAATGTTCAGGGCGCCACCGACGTTGGCCCTAATCCGGATTCACTGCCTGGTTACTACGGCATCGCTCCGGGCGCCTGGAAGCATTGGGCGGCGGTGTGGGGTGTCGATTACGAATGGATCAAGAAGCAATATGCATCCGAAGCCATGATGACCAAACCCGGCATCACGGTGTCGCGCTGGATTGACGGTGTCCTCGAAAAGAACGAGAACATCGATCAGGATGCCAACCTCAAGGCTGTTATCTACTGGGGCATGGCACCGAACTCACAAACGCGCGGCAAGGAAATGGTCGAGGCTATGAAAGCGCTCGACACCCTGGTGGTGATTGATCCCTATCCATCCGCTACAGCTGCCATGGCGGCGATGGTGCGCAAGGATGGCGTGTATCTGCTGCCGGCGGCCACGCAGTTTGAAACCTCGGGCTCATGCACGGCCTCGAATCGCTCGCTGCAATGGCGCGAACAGGTGATTGCGCCGCTGTTCGAGTCGCGTCCTGATCACGTCATCATGTATCAGCTGGCGAAAAAATTCGGTTTCGAAAAAGAGCTCACCAAAAACATCGCGGTGAAAAATGACGAGCCAAGCATGGAAGACACGCTGCGCGAAATCAACAAGGGCACCTGGACCATTGGTTATAGCGGCCAGTCTCCCGAGCGCCTCAAGCTGCATATGAAGCACATGCAGACCTTCAGTCCCAAGACGCTCAAGGCCAATGGCGGCCCGTGCGATGGAGAGTATTTCGGCCTGCCATGGCCATGCTGGGGTTCGCCTGAGCTCAAGCATCCGGGCTCGCCGAACTTGTATGACACCAGCAAACACGTCATGGATGGCGGCGGTAATTTCCGCGCCAACTTTGGAGTCGAGCGCGAAGGCGTCAGTCTGCTGGCCGGCGATGGATCGGCATCTAAGGGCGCTGATCTGCAATTCGGCTATCCCGAGTTCGACCACATCCTGCTCAAGAAACTGGGCTGGTGGGATGAGCTCACCGATGCCGAAAAGGCCAAGGCTGAAGGCAAGAACTGGAAGACCGATCTGTCTGGCGGCATCATCCGCGTGGTCATGAAAAATCACGGTTGCCATCCTTTCGGCAATGCCAAGGCGCGCGCCGTGGTGTGGAACTTCCCTGATCCTGTGCCGCTGCATCGCGAGCCTTTGTATTCCACTCGCCCTGATCTGGTCGCCAAGTATCCGACCCACGACGATAAGAAAGCTTTCTGGCGTTTGCCTACGCTCTACAAGAGCTTGCAGCAAAAGAATATTGCCGACAACGTGGCGAGCAACTTCCCGCTGATTTTGACCTCCGGTCGTTTGGTCGAGTACGAGGGTGGCGGCGAGGAAACGCGCTCCAATCCATGGCTGGCCGAGCTGCAACAGGAGATGTTTGTCGAGATCAACCCCAAGGCCGCCAACGATCGCGGCATCCGCGATCACGACTGGGTCTGGGTCAAGTCACCGACCGGCAGCAAGCTCAAGGTACGCGCCCAGGTTACCGAGCGTGTCGGTTCGGATACCTGCTTTATGCCCTTCCACTTCTCTGGTCACTGGATGGGTGAAGACATGCTCAAGTACTACCCGGATGGTGCTCATCCCATCGTGCGCGGCGAGTCAGTGAATACAGGGACAACGTACGGCTACGACAGCGTGACGATGATGCAAGAAACCAAGACGACTGTTTGCCAGGTCGAAAAAGCATAACAAGGAGAACACATCATGGCCCGCATGAAATTCCTCTGTGATTCGGAACGCTGTATCGAATGCAACGGCTGCGTGACTGCCTGCAAAAACGAACACGAAGTGCCGTGGGGCGTTAATCGCCGGCGCGTAGTCACCATTGGTGATGGATCGCCCGGTGAAAAGTCTGTCTCAGTTGCGTGTATGCACTGTACTGATGCGCCGTGTATGGCGGTGTGCCCGGTGGATGTTTTTTATCGTACCGACGAAGGCATCGTGCTGCACGACAAAGACATGTGTATTGGTTGCGGCTACTGCTTCTATGCATGTCCGTTCGGCGCGCCCCAGTTTCCGCAGAGTGGTGCTTTTGGCCAGCGCGGGAAGATGGACAAGTGCACTTTCTGTGCCGGTGGCCC
>DATJIB010000016.1:0-3327 GCA_035493575.1 Rhodocyclaceae bacterium
GAAGAAGCCCTTCTTTGTGTGCGTTCCCTTGTCGCTGCCCAGCCCCTCCAATTGCAGTCGCGAACTGCTGATGTTCTTGGTGGCGATCTTCAGCATGGGATCCATCTGTTTCTTCTTCATCAGCTCGACCTTGTCCATCCAGCCCGGCAAACCGATGTCGGCGATGAACATGTTGGCCACCGCCGACGTATCGGCACACGTCAGCAGGTAGCAGCCAAGGATCGGGCACTCGTTGAACACCGTGAGATTCAGCGTACTGGGTGCCGCCAGCCGCTTGTTGCCGGCACGCATGTCCTTGATGTCCAGGCCCAACCCGTAGAGCAGAAGGCCCAGGCTGGCCAGTGAATTGGCTACCCCGATACCCGCCGTGGTGGCCGTGCCGAAATCCGCGAAAAGTCCGCCGATCTTGGCGCCGGTGGCTAGCGTCTGCTGCCCCAGCTGCACGGAGTGCCTGGCAAGATCGCGCTTGATGATGATCTGGATCGCCTCGGCCGCCGCGCTGGGATCGCCAAGGCGGAAACCGGCCTTGTAGTCGTCGCTCTTGTACAGGTGATAGCCATCCTCGGCCACGGCCTTGCCGGCCTTGACCAGCTTCACGCCGCTGGTCACCACCCCGAGGATCGGGGTGATCTCATGCACCAGGTTCGCCAGCACCTCGCCGGTAATCGCCGCGATCACCTCGTGGATGTTGTCCACGTCGGCACATTCGACGATGAAATCCTGCACCGCCTCCTTCATGCCCGGCACGCTTGCCACCGTGCTGGCAGCCTTGCCGCCCTTCCCCAGCTTGTTGCCCGACGAGACGATCTTCTTGCCCGTGGACAACATCTGCTTGGCCGTGGACAGCTGGCTGCTCGTGCCGAATTTCAGCCTCGTGCCGCCGAACATGTTGACGACCAGCTGCTGGCGTGCGCGCGCCAGCTCGCCCATGGCTTTGAACTCGCCCATGCTCAGTGGTTTGGATGGCATAACTCCTACCCCCTGTGCTCCGCCTAGGACAAGACCTGATTGGAATGACCTTTTCGCCTAACCGCAGCAGCCCTGTCTGTGGCGTTCCATCTTGTCCTTCCATTTTGACCGCGCTTCGCAACGGTCATTCATCGCGACCAAGGTCAGGAAGCGGCTCCGACGACACTCAATCGCTAGCGATCAAGCAAGGTGCCCCAAAGCTCTAGCGTAGATCTTCGCCTTGTTCTTCAGATCGTCGTTATTGCTCAGATCGTTCACCGAGGCGCAATTCGCGGCGAAATGCGAGGTTCCCCCATACAACTTGTAGCCACCATTGACTATTCGCAGCGAAGTCATTGCCGCCATCGTACCCAGATCAACAGGTGGCTTGGGCAGGTAAGCCGCAATCGCGGCCAGTGACTGCAAGGTCTGATTCTTCTTCAGCGACAGGTCCAGAAAAGCGGGCGCCGGGAAGAGACAGAAAGGATTGCCGCTCGCTCCAGGAATATCGTAGCCGCTGAGCGCCGTATAGCTCGCCTTGTCATAGTTGCATACGACCTCATACTGAAAGTCCACTCCGGGATGGGCCAGTACGAATTTTTTTACAGCCTCTTCAAATTCATACATGAACGGGTGATTCGTGCCCGAGGTAAGGGTCACAAGGTTATCCGCGTCGGTACCGGACCCGCCAAGTGCATTGCCCACCAGATGTCCGCGATTGTGATGCGCAGGACACGTGCCGTCGTACCAGCCTGGTGGATTAATCGAGCTATCCGGGGCCGAACCGCCACTCATGTTGTCGGATCGCAGAACAACGCTCGCGCTGGTGACCACGCTGGCGGTCACTTTGTTGGCCCACGTCAGGCTGATACTTGATTTGGTGAAAACGGGTGTACACATAAATTGCCTCGGGACAATCGATCCAGGAAATGAAGCTGCCAACGCCGCTCTCGAACTTGTCACTCAGACTTGTCACTCGATATTCCCGAATCGAAGTACCCCTTGCCTGCCGTGAAACGAAACCGGAAGAGTGAGCTTGGCTGCCTTCGCCGCCCCTGTCTCTGGCGCAACCCGGCTGAAAGAGCGAATTGTTGGAACGTCCCTCGGGCTGGCCGCCTTTTTTACACTGGGCAGCCATCCTGGCGCAGTGTGTTTCTTGATGCCATGCGCCTTGAGGTCGCCCTCCTGTATGGAAACAATTTCTTCGTGCTCCTGATAAGTTTCAGGGTCCTTGACGAGCTTAATTTTCAGCCAGTTCCTGTTTTTATAACGCCAATATAAATACTGGGCCACAAAGTGATCTTTCATTGCGCCAACCGGCCCGATCATCAAGTAGTCCATAAGGTACTGCGGAGCACGAAACGAGTTCGACCCCAGCGTTTCAGTGCCGCCCGGCAGCTTCGTGGCCGCACCCTTCATATCCTCGGTAAAACAATCAACCAGCCAGCTCCAAAGATAGATGTCTTCACCGCTGGCGTTGCTGCACCGGAAATCCACTGATTTGGCATACAGATCCGCTGCCGAATTCTGGGTGAGTTCCGCATACGCAATCGTCAGCCACTGCAAGCTATGAGAGTGCTCCCCATGCCTTCCATCCATGCTGTCTTTCCAAAATAACTTGTTCCTCACATAGCTGCCAAACTTCGGCTCATCGCCCGTAATAAGCACCACGTTCACGGGTGTTGACACCTTGAGATGCGACTGGAAGGAAAATCCCAGGTCATTGGCCATCGATCCCATGGCCCTGGTGAATCGATTGCTTTCGTCCTCCGCCAAACCATTATAGATAGCCCAGAGGTTTGATGAGACGCTATTAAGGTATCGGGGAAAGGCCAGATGATCACAAAGAAAAAAAGCAATATTCGCGTAGTCTTCGAGGTAGGTACCCGAAAGCGGCGCATTCGATTCCTTGAAGTTCTTGAACTTTGCCGCAAGCAAGCTGCGCTTGGCGTCTTCAATCGTGAGATAGGTAGCCATCGATATTCCATTTATTCCGGGCCCGAAAACTGAACAGGCCCAGAGTGCACGTTCATTTCAGATCGAATGCGTCCGTTTCCGCCAGCAAACTCGGCTCAACCAAACTCATACGCAAATTCCCCATTCTTCACGGCGACCTGCACACCTGCCACCGGCTCGCCTTCCATCATCTTCGTCAGGAACGCGCGCGAGATATCAGGCAACATGCTGTTGGTCAAAATCGCGTCGATCATGCGACCACCTGACTCGGTCTCGGTGCAGCGCTCGACCACCAGCTTCACCACGTTCTCGTCGTATTCGAACGGGATCTTGTAGCGGGCCTCGACGCGTTTCTTGATGCGGTTCAGCTGCAGCTTGACGATCTTGCCAAGCATCTCCGGACTGAGCGGGTAATACGGGATC
>DATJIB010000017.1:0-5186 GCA_035493575.1 Rhodocyclaceae bacterium
TGGCCAAGGAGCGGCGCGGCACCGTGCCTATGATTGTGCTGGAAACCGCTCAAGCAGTGAAGTTTGCCGAGACCATACGCGAGGCTTTGAATCTTGAAGCGCCGCGCCCAGCCGAGCTGAACGGCATCGAAAATCTGCCGCAACGTGTTGAAGTGATGAATCCCGATACGGATGCAGTCAAAGCCTTTGTCAAAGCACACTGCTGAGTTGCATAGGTATGCGGCAAACAAAAAGCCAGCCCGATGAGGCTGGCTTTTTTACGCCTAAAATGTCTAAAAATTAAAGGTAGATGACTGCCGGGAACACTGTCACAGCCAGGATCAGAATCAGCCATTCCAAGTTGTGGCGGGCCAGCCAGCCGGTGAAGTGCAGGATCAAGACGGTAATGGCAACAATGTAATACAGAACAAACAGCATTTTTGTTCCTCGGCTAGGGATTCAATACGGCATCTGTTTTTTGAAGTTTTTTGCCGTCTGCATAAAAGCAGGGGCATTTTACCATAGCTCAATTCAGGCGCCGGTTGAGCTGGGGCGCATAGTCTCCGAGCTTGCCCATTTTGGCTAATTCGCGGATAACTGCCACCGTATCATTATCAGTCTGGATATAGGCTTGCTTGAGGTGGTCGCGCACCAGCTCTTCCGGGTCGGCATCGACGCTGCTGTATGTAAAGCGGATAAACAGATGCTCAGGGAAGGGCTCTTCAATGGCCATGCGCAGGCGGCTGGCGGGGAAGTTTTCGCTGGGCATAACCTCATAAGTGACGTGCTCCATTGGCACCATGAAGACCTCGTCGATGATGCGAAGGCGGCCAAAGCGTAGTTCACGCTTGAGATAACCTTCACCCCGATCCAGGACCACGCAGGCATCCAGGCCAATGACGGATAGCTCGGGGTTTTCAGCGCGTAACAGCAAACCTTGCCACAGTTGGTTACGACTGAGTGGCTCGACCAGTGGATTGCCCGGGTCGTTGATTTCAACCAGATGCTCAAAATTCATAACTTAAAACTCAAGTAGTTCGATGTTCAGATGTTCAAGCGCCGAGCGTGGATCAGCGGGCACGAGGTGCGGAATATGGCCGAGCAGCGGCGCGGGAATGCGCGCTGATAGCGCTTCGATATTAGCAGCTACATGTGACATGGCAGGGTCAATCTGATTGGCGACCCAACCGGCCAGTTTCAGGCCACGTACCCGTATCGCTTCGATGGTGAGCAGAGCATGGCTAATACAGCCGAGGCGCATGCCAACCACTAATATCACCGGCAAACCAAGCAACACGGCCAGATCGGCAGTGTCTTCTTTGGTGGTGAGCGGTACGCGAAAGCCACCCACACCTTCAACCAGCGTGATATCGGTTTGCGCGTGAATGGCGGCCAGGCTCTCGCGGATATGGCCCAGATCAAAAGTGATGCCTTCAAGGCCAGCGGCGATATGTGGTGCAGCGGCTTCCTGTAGCAGATAAGGGCAAACCAGATCAGGGCGAATGGAGACATTACTGGCGGAGTTGAGTAGCGCCACATCGTCGTTATGCCAATGATCACCCGCCCATACGGCACCAGCGGCGACGGGCTTCATGCCGGCGACACGCAGGCCTTTATTGGCAAAGGCATGCAATAGCGTCGCTGTGACCAGTGACTTGCCGATTTCGGTATCCGTTCCGCAAATAAACCAGGCACTCATGCTTGCTCTCTTTCGGCGGTGGCTAAGGCAGTGCACAGTCTATCGATATCCGCCGTCGTATGCGCTGCCGACAAGGCCACACGCAAGCGGGCTGTACCGACGGGGACCGTCGGGGGACGTATCGCGGGCACCCACAGGCCGGCTTGATCGAGCGACTTGGCGGCGGCCAGCGCAGCGCCATTGCTGCCTATCATCACAGGCTGAATAGCGGTCGGCGAGGGCAGTAAAGACCAGCGCTGTAGTTGTAAATTACTTTGAAAATAATTGCGGATATTTTGCAGTTGAGCGCGGCGCGCATGGCCTTCCGGGCCGGCAATTAATACAAGGCTGCGGCTGACGGTATGCGCCAAGGCCGGTGGCGATGCGGTGGTAAATAGATAAGTACGAGCGCGTTGCAACAGCCATTCGATTACGGTCTCATGCGCCACGACAAAGGCACCGGCTACACCGGCGGCCTTGCCCAGGGTGCCGACATACACGATGTTGTCTGAGCGCAGATTGAAGTGTTCCAGCACACCGCAGCCTTGCTCACCGAGTACCCCAAAACCATGTGCATCGTCGACCACCAGCCAGGCCTCGTGTTGCTCAGCCAGCTTGGCCATTGCGGGCAAAGGCGCGATATCGCCGTCCATGGAGAACACGCCATCGGTGACGATGATCTTGTGCCCGGCATTCGAGGCTTGCAACGCTTGCTCCAATGCAGCCACGTCGGCATGTGCGTATTCAATCACTTCAGCGTCGCGAGCAAGACGGGTCGCATCGATCAGTGAGGCGTGATTGAGCGCATCGGCAAAGATGGCGCGGCCGCTGCTTTTGCTGGCGGTATCGCCGGCTTCAATCAGTGCCGGTGTCACCGCCAGGTTGGCCATATAGCCGGTACAGAAAAACAGCGCACGCGCTTGCGGGAGCCACGGCGACAGCATGCCAGCCAGTTGTTCTTCCAGATTGGCGTGCGCACGGGAATGACCACTGATCAGATGCGCTGCGCCGCTGCCTACGCCATAGCGCTTGGCACCTGCAGCCATGGCTTCAACCAGGGCTGGATGATTGGCGAGGCCAAGGTAATCATTACTGCAGAAACCGAGCAGATCGCGCCCGTCTATCTGTAGGTGTGGAGAGCAGGGGGTATCTACGGTACGGACCTGGCGACGCAGATTCTGCCGCTCCAGCGCAGTCAGCTTGGCGGCGATATCGTCCAGCAACTTCATATACTCATCACCGCGTTAAAAGCATTGATCGTGGCAGTGGCAAGATGGGCTTGTTCCGTAATGTCGAGGATATACGGCGGCATTAGATACACGGTGGTGCCAATCGGGCGCAAGAGCACGCCTTGCGCCAGGGCTGCGCTATGAAAGCGGCTGGAGAAAGTCGCGGCCTGATCTTTATCCTCAACAATCGCATCGAAGGCCCAGATCATGCCGCGGTTACGGAAATTCTTGATGCGCGGGTCGCTGGCCAAGGGGTGCAGCAATTGGGTGAGATGGGCGGCTTTGATTTTGTTGGTCGCCAATACCTGCTCTGACTCAAACACGTCGAGTGCAGCCAGCGCCGCACGGCAGGCCATAGGATTGCCGGTATAAGAGTGCGAATGCAGAAAGCCACGCGTGACATCGTCGTCATAAAAGGCGGCATAAACTTGATCGGTGCTCATCACCAGGGATAGCGGCAGGTAGCCAGCGCTGATGCCTTTCGACAAGCAGATAAAGTCCGGCCAGATGTTGGCCTGCTCACATGCAAAGAAGGTTCCGGTACGGCCGCAGCCCACCGCAATTTCGTCGGCAATCAGATGAACCTGGTACTGGTCGCAAAGGCGACGTGCTTCGCGCAAGTAGAGCGGGTCATACATGGCCATGCCGGTTGCGCACTGAATCAGCGGCTCAACGATGAAGGCGGCGATCTGCGCATGTTGTGTAGCGAAAAGTTGTTCCAGTTCCGCCAGTGCATTCTGCGCAGCGGCTTCAGGCGTTGCGGCCAGACGTGCATCCGGAGTCGCCACAATGTGAGCGTGGCGCAGAAGCGGGTCGTAGGCATCACGGAACAGCTCAACATCGGTGACCGACAAGGCGCCCAGGGTTTCACCGTGATAACTATTTTTCAGACAGACAAATTCGCGCTTCTCGGGCTTGCCTGTATTGCGCCAGAAATGAAAGCTCATCTTCAGCGCGATTTCGACGGCGGATGCGCCGTCTGAAGCGTAAAAGCAGTGCCCAAGTTGGTGGCCCGTCAAGGCGGAGAGGCGTTCCGATAGCTCGACCACCGGCGCATGGGTGCAGCCGGAGAGCATGGCGTGGGCGAGGGTGTCGAGCTGATCTTTGAGTGCAGCGTTGATTTGCGGATGGGCATGCCCAAACAGATTGACCCACCAGGAACTGATGCCATCGAGGTAGCGCTGGCCTTCAAAGTCGTACAGCCAGGCACCTTCGCCACGGGCAATCGCCAGTGGTGGCAAGGCTTCATGCCGTTTCATCTGCGTGCAGGGATGCCAGACAGCGGCCAGGCTGCGTAGTTGCAGGTTTGCTTGAGCAGACATTAAGGGTGAGGGATAAAGAGATTCAAGTCGCCATTTTATCAGGCGCAGGGCTTGCTGCCGGAAGCATGGCTTCGCGGTAAGATGTTGAGAACCAAACCCGCGTGAACAGCATCATGAAACTCGACACCCTTCTTCCTGAACTGCATGAACGGATTGCCACGGTGCGCCGTGATATTCATGCCCATCCTGAACTGGCTTTTGACGAGCACCGCACTGCCGATGTCGTGGCTGGTTATCTGACGGGCCTTGGTCTTGAGGTCCATCGAGGTTTGGCTGGCACCGGCGTGGTGGCCAAAATTTCAGCTGGCACGAGTAGTCGCGCCATAGGTCTGCGCGCCGATATGGATGCCTTGCCACTCAAGGAGTTGAACAGCTTTCCACATCACTCCAAGATCGACGGCAAGATGCATGCGTGCGGCCATGATGGTCACACGGCCATGTTGCTCGGCGCAGCGGATGCATTGAGCAAGACGCGCAACTTCGACGGTACCGTGTATCTGATTTTCCAGCCCGCTGAAGAGCACGAAGGCGGCGGCCGCGTCATGGTAGAAGAGGGCTTGTTCGACAAGTTCCCCATGGAAATGGTCTTCGGCCTGCATAACTGGCCGGGCATGGAGCCAGGCACCATCAGTGTCATCGAAGGCCCGGTCATGGCTGGCACCGATCGTTTCGAGATCACCGTCACCGGTCGCGGTGGCCATGCTGCCATGCCGCATCAGGCCAATGATTCGATCGTGGCCTCTGCGGCCTTGATCACTAATTTGCAGACGCTGGTCTCGCGCAATACCGATCCACAGGAAGCCACTGTCGTCAGTGTCACGCGTATCCATGCTGGTCATGCAGACAATATCCTGCCGAACTCAGTCGTCCTCGGCGGCACGGTACGCAGCCTCAAGCCGCAGCTCAAAGACATGATGGAGGCTGGTGTGCGCCGCATTTGCTCCGGCATTGAAGCCATGTTTGGGGTGAATATCGATC
>DATJIB010000018.1:0-3688 GCA_035493575.1 Rhodocyclaceae bacterium
GCACATCATCATCGGAGAATGGGTCAATGACACCGACAATGTTGACGCCGAATCCGACCAAGTGCGCCTCAAGCTTGCGCACTGCCTTCCATGCCGATTGCTTGTCGCGCGTCATGACAAGGCCTTCGCCCTCTTCATTCGCCCGCACCTTCATTCGGTCTGCGGTTTTAGGTGGCCATATCCATACGTTTTTCAGGCCACGCAAAAGCGCCCAGTCCACATCGTCGATGTTCTTGATGCCACCAGGCCAAGATAGCGCTGCAAATGGCAAAAGGCGGCGCGCATCAGCTGCAGCATGTGCATCGAAACAAATCACAACATCGCGCTGTAGATCAAGCTGCGCGGCTCTTGGTGAAAGCACTTCACCACGACCAGCCGCATCGTCAATCTCAGCATCGGTATACGGTTCAACGTAACCGAGGGTGTCCAATCCGAAGATTGGGCGCATGCGCTGAAACTGAATCCACCGCCAGCCCCGCGCGCCATGCTGATCCTCGCACCAGGTCAGAGGAAGCAATAGACGTTCGCCAGTCGAAGTGAAGAACACATCTTCGTAGCCCAACAGATTGCCGTTCAGATCACGGTATTCATATGTCCAGTACGGCTTCTTGCGCGCCTTGTGCTCGGCCGGGCGAGGAAACACCTCGGCTGGCACAGGCAGGATCGGGCGCCAGACAGACTTTTCCTGTGTCTCGCTCATTTGTGGCGCTTCACCTTCTCAAGCGCTGGCAACAGGGCATTGGCACAGTTAATCAATTCGATCAATTCGCGCTGAACTCGCTTGCGGTCGTTCGCAGAGAAGTCACCGTCCTTGATCGTGTCAGTCGCTACCTTCAGAACGTCGCTGAACTCAGACGAAAGGCGCGTGATAGCCGCGATCACATCCTCAGGCGCATCGGCAATATCCTGTTCGATCACGATGCAATTCAGTTCAGAGGCCATCGCGATGAGCACATCACGTCGGCCCGAGAGGGTTTGCATCTCAACCAGCTGGCGCGGGCGGAAATAATGGGTATCGATGTTCGGATTTGCCTTCGACCGAAACACCGCCGGCTTTTCGTTCATTCGTGGCGCTAACGCTTCAGCACCACCGGGGCTTGCGCTGACAAGCGCATGAATTGCGTCGTCAATGTTCATTACGACCTCCAACAAACATCGACGTAGAACACCGCTCCACATACGCTGAGAAAAACCCGCCGCCAGGATTGCGCGGCGGGAAACACTGCTGGAGGAAAGCGATGCGGAAATGGATACCGGGCTGGTGGCACCGGATTGAGATGGGGGCGGTCATGCAACGTCCGCGCAGGACGGCAACACCTCGGAAACGGCGCGCTTATCCAAAGGCAAACCGTCATTCGGGTGCGGGTAGAGATCCTCACGCAGCTCATGAGGAGTGAGCTGCCAGTTAAGCGCCTGCGCAATAGGCAGCACGTACTCGGCAGGCGGGACCGGAGCGCGGGTGTCATTCAGCCAGTTCCAGATATGTACCTGACTGATCTTTTTCCCCGATGGCACATAGGGACGCACAAGATCAGCAAGCGCCTTTTGGCCGCCAGCCAGCTCAACCGTTTTTGATAGGGTCTCTTTCGACATGGCGCCGATTATCAACACACTGTTTAAGTCTGTCAAACAGTACCCTGTTTTGACTTTGGCTCAACAAAAAAATAAGTTCGCTGATATGAGATACGGTGAACGATTACGGGCTGCGCGCCAGGCAACAGGGCTCACACAGGCCTTGTTGTCTGAAAAATCAGGGGTTCTCCAGTCACTGATTTCTCAGCTGGAGACCTCACTAACCGCTACTGGGTCTGAATACACAAACCGCCTCGCGCGCGCGATGGCAATAAATCCAGATTGGCTATCTGACGAAATAGGGGGAATGTTCCCCTCTGATTACAAGACACACGACCCCAAGTTAGTCGCGGCCATGAAAATCATGGAAGACATGCCAGAATATGCCCGCGACGAGGCAATCAAGAGTATTGCTTCGATTAAGAAACTCACCGAACATCGGCAGGAAAGCAGTACGGGCACAGAAGACTAGCCAAGTAATTCAGCTTCAAATCCAACTGAACTTATGGGAGCCAGGCCAATGGTGATGAAGGTTGCCCCATCATGTGCGCTTGCTGCCTTACTAGCACTCGGGGGCTGTGCAGCTGCGTCTGTTAAGGATTTAAAGGCAGATCCTGCCGCCACGATTCAATTTGACTCGCAGCTCAACTACCAGCGTCTTTACAAAAACCTCCTCGCGAAGTTCAATGAATGCGTTGGATCATCCACTTTCATATTAAGCAACGCCCGAGTTGAGCATGCGCTTTACAGCGATCTGCATGAGGCAGACATCAGCTATGTCATGGACAACATGAACCATAACGTCTATTACCACGCTGATATTGTTGGAAACAAAGAAACCAGCCACGTAACCGCGTACATCTACTTTGGCGCCTGGAAGCGCGTCCTTGATAAAACCCAAGCCTGGGCAGAGGACGAAACCTCAACCTGCAATGGATCTGCCGAAACGCCGGCCAAATCTAGCTCGTAGCAATACCACCCTATCGATCGCCGACTAAAGCCGCCAAATTGGCGGCTTTTTTATTGCCACCTCACAAAATAAAATATCAATGTACTGATTGACAAACAATAAACAGTGCGCTGATAATCCGCCGCACGCGCTCATTCGAGCGAGAAACGGAGGCGGATATGGAAGCACGGACCGTATTAATCGTTGCAGCTTGTGGCATTGGCATCAGCGACCAGGCATGGAAGCTTGCCGCGCTCTTCGGTTGCACAACTGTCGTCGATGGCTGGCAAGTCGATAGTCCAATCATCACCGGCGCGCTGCATGTGACTCGCGTTGCCGCCGAGGACATTCCGGAAGCACTGACCAACCGCGGCGAAATCGAGGTCTACACCTTCGACACGGCCGAAGCACTGCATGCCTTTATCCAGGACAAGCGCTTTGAGCGGACCAAGTTGCTCGCTCAACGATTCGCCGCCGGCGTCGGGCTCGATCGCGACCCATCCACAGATCCGCTAACACTCATTCGCTCAGTGCTGCAGCGCTATCGCGAAAGCACGACGCTAAGCAAGGCCGATGCACTTGCTCAGATTGCAGGGCTGGTGGGCGAACCGATTGATTTGAGGCTGCACGCATGAGCGCCCAGTCCAACAAACCACGCGAGCTGACTGATCAGCAAATGCTCATCGTCGCCAAGAAGATCTGCGAGAAGCACGGTCTCTTCATCAGCGAGAAATACGGCATGTATCGCGTGATGCGCAAATGCGAGCCCAAGCCCGTATTCGTCGGCGAGAAGAAGTGTCCGCGCGCCCTGCTCGCTTACGTCCAACAGGTCACGGCTGGTTGCAGCAAGGCGGTGACGGCATGAGCAATACAAAACATACGTCAGGGCCGTTGCGCGTCGTCATCTCAGGGACATCCATCGCCAAAGTCGAGGGGGTTGAAGAATGAATCCTCGCGTCCACAACATCCAGACGCGCATTGGTCGCTGCGATCTGCTTACCCTCAATGCGTTCACGCAGCAGCTGGCCAAGAACGGCGATGTGATCGGCACGATCTCGAAGCACGGCGAACGCTGGAGCAACAACAAAACACCAGGCGAATGGAAGAGCCGCAAGCTCGCCGTTGCCGACCTCATCGACAAATGGGGAGGCACGCTGTGATCAAAAG
>DATJIB010000019.1:0-9894 GCA_035493575.1 Rhodocyclaceae bacterium
GGCAACGAAGATGCCGCCGTAGGGGCCGAAGTGCCCCTTGGCATCGGGAAACGCGTACTTTTCAGACATCGGCTTTCTTTACTCCAGCGATAAACGCGGTAATTTTTGCGGCATCTTTTATGCCCTTACTTTCCCCACTGCCCTGCTCTACTCCACTACTCACATCCACTGCTGCCGGGCGAATCGCCAAAACAGCGTCCGTCACGTTGGCTACATTCAAACCACCGGAAAGAATCACAGGCAATGGAAGCTCGCCAGGAATCAACGACCAGTCGAAAGTTTGACCGCCGCCGCCATACCCATCGACATAGGCATCCAGCAAGATGCCCTGCGCCGAAGGGAAGCGAGTTGCGTATTCTATCAAATCAAGACCGGGCTGGACCCGCGCGGCCTTGATATATGGCCTACCGAATTGTTTACAGTAGGCCTCGTCCTCATCGCCATGAAATTGCAGCAATTGCAGCGGCACCGCTGCAAGGACGGCGCGCACCTCGTCTGGCTGAGCATTGACGAACAAGCCAACCAAGCTCACAAAGGGCAGCACATCGGCTGCCAGGGCTTGGGCCTGGGGGATTGTGACGAAGCGCGGGCTAGGTGGGTAAAACACCAGACCGACCGCATCAGCGCCCGCAGCAACAGCGGCTTGCAAGTCCTGGCTGCGGGTCAGGCCGCAAATCTTGATACGAGTGCGAGACATGGCGAATCAGATCAGAGTGAAGGGCAATTCGCCCGTAGCAGCGATTTTACCGGCAAGGCCGAAGCGCGGGTCATAATCCACGCCCGCAAAGTACAAGCCCGCTGCCGAAAATGTTGGCGCGGCGACAGTACGACTACGGCTGGCCAAGACTTCAGCCGCCCATTCAGGAGGGTGCGCGCCCTTGCCGACATAGACCAGCGTACCAATCAGGTTGCGTACCATGTGGTGCAAGAAGGCATTGGCGTGAAAATCAAAGATCAGCCAATCGCCGTGGCGCTGCACATCCGCTTGATGCAAGGTTTTGATCGGGCTTTTGGCCTGACACTCAGCCGCGCGGAATGCCGAGAAGTCATGCTCACCTAGCAGATACCGCGCAGCTTGTGCCATCGCATCAGCGTCCAGTGGCATATGGTGCCAGCCGGCATAGTTGGTCCATAAAGAAGGACGCTGCGGGCGATTCAAGAGCGCATAGCGATAACGGCGCCCTTGCGCTGAAAAGCGCGCATGGAACTCATCATCCACAGGCTGGGCCCAACGCACAGCAACCGTTGGCGGCAGATTGGCATTGACGCCTCGCACCCAGGCCGTATCGGGGCGTTGTACTTCAGTATCAAAGTGCGCAACTTGGCATAAGGCATGCACGCCGGCATCGGTGCGACCAGCGCAAGCAACACGAATGGGCTCGGCCGCAACGACAGACAATGCCGCTTCCAGCGCATCCTGCACCGTATTGCCGCCAGCCTGCGATTGCCAGCCATAAAAGGCGCTACCGTCGTACTCGACGCCTAATGCAATTCTCATCGCCGCCTTATCCGTTACCGAAAATACCCGCACATAAAAACAAAACGGCTACGACTGTGAAGTCGTAGCCGTCATGAAGAACAGCTGAATTACAGGCCGTGCTGAGCGAGCTTGCTGCGTGCCAACTCTTGCTGTGCAGCCGTACCTTCAGTAAGCACTTCCTGCAGCAACTCACGCATGCCTTCCTTGTCACCCATCTCTTCATAGGCCTGGGCCAACTCGAGCTTGGTGGTGACTTCAGGATTATCTTCAGCTTCAGCAGCCAGATCTGCGGGTGCCTCAGCTGACGCAGCAGCAGGCGTTTCGAGATCCAGGTTGATGGATGAAAAATCAACCGTCGGTGCCAACGATCCTGCTGCTGGCGCAGGAATATCCGGAATCGAATCCACTGCAGGCGTGTCCAGATTGAAATCGAAATCAACTCCGTTACCTGCGGCTGGGGCGGCTGCCGCCGAAGCGTCAGTGGCTGGCAGACCCAGATCAAACTCAATATCCAAGCCGCCGCTTGGTGCGGATGGCGCTTCAGCCGGGCTGATTGACGGCACTTCAAAATCAAGCGTGGTGTCAGCCGCGGCTTCTTGACTAATCGATGGTGCATCCAGATCCAGCGACAAATCAGTAGGCAATGCCGGAGCCGCTGTCGGCGCTGCCGTCGCACCCAGATCAAGATCAAAATCTAGGGTGGTTGGCGCAGCTTCTGCAGCTGCTGGACTCGCGTCACCACTACCCAGATCAAGATCGAAATCCATGACTGGAGCCGCAGCAACAGGCTCTTCCGCTGTCGGCTCAGCAACCGGCTCGTCCAACTTCAGAGTTTCCAGCATCGAGTTGTCAGCAGCAGCGGCAGCTGCACCACCTGCCACCATTTTGGCCAACTGGCCTGGCGGCATGATGACGGTACTGGTACCAAAGGAATTGAATGCACCGGTGTCGTCTTCACTAGACTTTGCAGCACCACTATAAAGCGGATTGCTTGGATCAATGCTCTGACCCAAAGTTACTGCCTTGTCCCAGGCCGGACCACTGCCACCCGTCTGTTGTTGCAGATCGCGGGCCACCTCTTCAAATGGTTTGACACTCTTGCGTGCGGCATAGAGCTCAAGCAACTTCACGTGCACTGCGTGGCGAGTAGGCTCAGCCTTAAGTGCTTCCAGCAGAATTTCCTCGGCCTGTGCGTCACGGCCATAAGCCATGTACACCTCGGCTTCGGCAACGGGATCAACCCCGGCCGTACCTTCGTTACCCGTCAGGCTGGTCTGGCTGAAACCTGAACCCAGCGACACGTTGTTGGTATCTACGCTTTGGCCGCCCGAAGTACCGAATACTGAACTGGCCGAACTAACATCGCCGAACTGGCTTGACTGCTCCAGGTCACCCTCTTTTCTTTTCTTCCATTCACGGAAGCCGAAGAAGCCACCCAGCAGCGCAACCAATGCACCACCAAGGTAAACGAACATGCCATTTTCTTCCATGAAGCTTGGCTCAGGCTCAGGCTCTGGAATGACAATTTTCTTCTTGGGAGGAGCAGGCGGCGGAACAGGCTCAGCAGGCTTTTCGGCGGCTACCGGCTCTGCGGGCTTGGCAGGCTCTTCCGGCTTGACCTCAGCAGGTTTTTCCTCGACCTTGGCTTCCGGCTTAACCTCCGCTTTGACCTCAGCCTTAGGTGCCTCCGCCACCTTCACTTCAGGCTTGGCAGGTTCAACTGGCTTAGCTGCAATAACAGGAGCCGGTGCTGGTGTAGGTGCCGGTGCAGACTTGGCGGCCTGCGCCTTCTTTTCCGCTTCCGCCAGACTCTGGCTCTTGATCTCATTCAGCTTCTTGAGATCAGAAACGTTCTTTTCCAGCTCAGCGACGCGACTCTGTGCCTCCTTCAACGCCTTTTCGCGAGCAATCTTGTCCTCTTCAGCAACTTTTGCTGACTTACCGCCATCCTTGGCCGCTTCGCTACGCGACACTTCCAGCTTGTCCTTGCCAACAGGGGCGGGTGTTTTTTCCTCAACCTTCGGAGTGATTTTGCCGCTAGCGCTTTGAGTTGTAGCTTCTTTGCTGACTGGAGCGCTTGCTGCTGCTTCAGCCAACTGGTTGCGATAGGCATTGAAGTTCTGCGCATGCACAGCTACCGTTTTGCGCGCTTCAGAATCGCTTACGGCAACCGCTGCATCACGATCCGGAATATTCAAAATCCGCCCGGTCTTGAGGCGATTGAGATTTTCGCCGGCAAATGCGTCACGGTTGGCACTGAAAATCGCCACCAGCATCTGATCCAGACTGACCCCATCCGGCGCCGTTTCAGCAGCAATTTTTCCTAAGGTATCGCCGCGCTTAACTTCGCGCGTCATGCCAGAGGCAGAAGCGGACGCCTCAGTAGAATCAGCTTTGGGGGCTGGTTCGGTATTGGCTTCAACCTTGGGGCTAGGCGCGGACTTCGCAGGGGCAGAAGCCGTGTCCACAGACTTGGTACGCTTCGTCGCCTTGGCGGCCTTGGTCGTGGAAGGAACCACTGTCGGCTGAATGATGGGAGCACTGCTCACCACTGGTGCATTAATCGAAGCACTGCCCGGCTTGGGCAGATCAATAGGATCAAGCAGGAAGGTGTACTCACGAACCAGGCGGCCTGAGGCCCAGGTCATTTCAATCAAAGCATCCAGAAACGGCTCATTGATCGGACGTTCCGAAGTCATCCGAACATACGGTTGTCCATTGGCGCGCTTGTCGATGCTCAGCTGCACCAGGCTCAAAGCAGGAGAAAACTCCACACCTTGTTGCCGGAATTGATCAGAAGTCGCCAACTTGACCGACAAGGAATTAAGCTCATCCTTGGTCGCACTCAACTCGATCTCTGCACGCAAGGGTTGCCCCAAAGCGGAAAGAACGGTGATTTTGCCAATACCTGCAGCACTTGCCAGCATGGGCGCGCCCAGCATGGCAATCGCCAGAACAGAAGCCTTCAATGGATATTTTGTACTTATTTTCGGCACAACGCCTCCCGCCAGGGAAAGATGATGGAATTCAAAATAACATCATGATCTTAGCGATGCAAGCTAAACCTTAGCCTGAAATTCGCTTACAAGCTTACTTGAGTAAAATTCGCAACATACGGCGCAACGGTTCAGCAGCACCCCAAAGAAGCTGGTCGCCAATCACAAAGGCAGATACGTATTCAGGCCCCATGTTGAGCTTGCGAACACGCCCCACGCCAATCTTCAAACCACCGGTAATCGAAGCTGGCGTCAGTTCCTGTTCGGTAATACCACGCTCATTTGGAACGAACTTGACCCAACCGTTGCCGGATTTAATGATTTGCTCGATTTCGGCCAACGGCAAATCCTTCTTGAGCTTCATGGTCAAGGCTAGGCTATGGCAACGCATAGCGCCAATGCGCACACACAGACCATCAACAGGAACCGGCGTGCCATTACCCAGGATCTTGTTAACTTCGGCCTGCCCCTTCCATTCTTCCTTGGATTGGCCGTTATCGAGCTGCTTGTCGATCCATGGGATCAGACCGCCAGCCAGAGGCGCAGGAAAATACTCGTGCGGAACGTCTTCCCGAATTGTCTGGGCGACCTTCTTGTCGATATCCAGAATCGCGGAAGCGGGTGTCGCCAGCTCATCAGCCACGGCGGAATGAATGACCCCCATGCCCTTGAGCAACTCGCGCATATGGTTGGCGCCGCCGCCTGAAGCTGCCTGATAGGTCATGGAACTGACCCAGTCGACCAGGCCAGCGTGGAACAGGCCACCGACGCCCATCAGCATGATGGAGTTGGTGCAGTTGCCGCCAATGTAGTTCTTGACGCCCTTCTTGAGGGCCGCGTCGATGACGTTCTGATTGACCGGATCAAGGATGATGACCGCGTCATCTTCCATGCGCAGGGTTGAAGCCGCGTCAATCCAGTAACCATTCCAGCCGGAGGCGCGCAGCTTGGAGAAGATCTCGGTGGTGTAGTCACCGCCCTGGCAGGTGATGATGATGTCCATGGCCGAAAGTTCGGCGATGGAATTCGCATCCTTCAGCGGCGCACTGCCCTTGCCCACATCAGGGCCGGCACCGCCAGCATTCGATGTAGTAAAGAACACTGGATCAATCAGCTCGAAGTCTTTCTCCTCACGCATGCGTTGCATAAGGACTGAACCAACCATTCCACGCCAACCAACCAGACCAACCTTCTTCATTTCAGCTTCCTAGTATGTGTATCGGATGCATTCTTAACGCATCCGGTGCCTCTTTTGCTTACAGCGCGGCGAGAACTGCGTCGCCCATTTCCTTGGTGCCAACCATCTTGGCGCCTGGTTCGCGGATATCGCCGGTGCGATAGCCTTGCGCCAGCACCTTCTTGACTGCGGCTTCGATACGATCCGCTTCTGCGCCCATGGAGAACGAGAAGCGCAGCATCATGGCGGCGGAAAGAATAGTGGCCAATGGGTTAGCCAAGTTCTTGCCAGCGATGTCAGGGGCCGAACCATGGATAGGCTCGTACAGACCGAAATTGTCTTCATTCAGCGAAGCCGATGGCAGCATGCCGATCGAGCCGGTCAGCATGGAGGCTGCATCCGACAGGATGTCACCAAACATATTGCCGGTAAGGATCACGTCGAACTGCTTTGGCGCCTTCATCAGTTGCATGGCGGCGTTATCGACATACATATGCTCAAGCGCAACGTCCGGATATTCCTTGCCGATTTCTGTGACGGTTTCGCGCCACAGCTGCATGGTTTCCAGCACATTGGCCTTGTCGACCGAACACAGACGCTTGCTGCGTTTTTGCGCGGCCTGGAAAGCGACGTGCGCAACACGGCGGATTTCTGACTCCTTGTAGCGCATGGTGTCGTAACCTTCACGCTCGCCGTTTGGCAGAGTGTGAATGGCACGTGGCTGACCAAAGTAGATGTCGCCGGTCAGTTCACGCACGATCAGCATATCCAGGCCGGAGATGAACTCAGGCTTCATGCTCGATGCATGCACCAGCTCTGGATAGACCAGCGCTGGACGGAAGTTGGCAAACAGATTCAGTTCGCGGCGCAGACCAAGAATGGCTTGTTCAGGGCGCAGTTCGCGCGGCAGCGTATCCAGCGAGAAATCACCAATCGCACCGAACAGAATAGCGTCCGACTCCTTGGCCAGCTTGAGCGTGGCTTCCGGCAGCGGGTGACCTGCGGAACGATAGGCCACGCCACCGACATCGGCTTCTTCGAACTCAGCCTTGATGTCCAGCGCCTGCAGTACGCGCACGGCTTGTGGAGTGATTTCCTTGCCAATCCCGTCACCGGGCAGAACACAGATCTTCATGGTCAAACTTTCAAATAAAAAAACGAATTACGCGAACAGCCAAGGTTGTTCAATACGACGCTTGGCTTCAAATTCCTTGATCTTGTCGGCGTTGCGCAGGGTCAGGCCGATATCGTCGAGACCATTCAACAAGCAATACTTGCGGAAACCATCGATATCAAAGCCAATCACCTTGCCGTCCGGGCGGGTCACAGTCTGCTTGTCGAGATCAATGCTGAGCGAGTAACCAGGATGCTCGGCCACCTGCTTGAACATCTCATCCACTTCAGCTTCTGGCAACTTGATTGGCAACAAGCCATTCTTGAAGCTGTTGTTGAAGAAGATGTCGGCAAATGACGGGCCGATCAGCGCACGGAAACCATAGTCTTCCAAGGCCCATGGCGCATGCTCACGCGAAGAGCCGCAACCGAAGTTGTCACGCGTCAGCAGCACCGAAGCGCCTTGATAACGAGCTTGGTTCAGAACGAAATCAGGATTAAGCGGACGCTTGGAGTTATCCATGCCGGGCTCACCGTGGTCGAGGTAACGCCACTCGTCAAACGCATTCGGGCCGAAGCCACTGCGCTTGATCGACTTCAGAAATTGCTTGGGAATGATTGCATCGGTATCGACGTTGGCACGATCCAACGGTGCAACCAAACCATCCAGCTTCGTAAACTTGTTCATTTTTAACGCGCAGCCTTTTCGATGGCTTCGCCACCCTTCTTGATGTCCTTGCCCACACCTTCAACCGTATTGCAGCCAGCCAGAGTTAAGGCCACAACCGCAGCAAATACAGCACGCATAGCAATATTCATGTTTCCCCCTGATTGGTCTTACTTGTTGATATTACGAACATCGGCGAAATGGCCGGCAATCGCGGCCGCAGCAGCCATGGCTGGACTAACCAAGTGAGTACGCCCGCCATTTCCCTGGCGGCCTTCGAAGTTACGATTCGAAGTCGAAGCGCAACGCTCACCCGGTTCCAGACGATCCGCATTCATGGCAAGACACATGGAGCAGCCCGGCTCGCGCCATTCAAAACCAGCAGCGAGGAAAACCTTATCCAAGCCTTCGGCTTCGGCTTGCTTCTTGACTAGACCAGAACCTGGCACCACCATCGCCAGCTTGACGCTCGCAGCCACATGCTTGCCCTTGGCCACGGCAGCCGCTTCACGTAAATCTTCAATACGCGAGTTCGTACAAGAGCCGATAAACACCTTGTCGATGTTGATCCTTTCCATTGGCGTACGCGCGGTCAAGCCCATGTATTGCAGCGCACGGGCGACACCTTCGCGCTTGACCGGATCAGCGAAGTCTTCCGGCGCAGGCACGGCACCGCCAATGGTGGTCACCATCTCGGGCGAAGTACCCCAGGTCACTTGCGGCTGAATCTCTTCGGCGTTCAAGGTCACGACGCGATCAAACTCGGCGCCTTCATCGGAAACCAGCGTGCGCCAGTAGGCGACAGCCGCATCCCACTGTTCAGGCTTGGGCGAGAACGGACGCCCCTTCAGGTAATTGATGGTGTTGTCATCGACAGCCACCATGCCGGCACGCGCGCCACCTTCGATAGCCATATTGCAGAGCGTCATGCGCCCTTCCATCGACAAGCCACGAATGGCCTCGCCACCGAACTCGACCGCATAACCGGTACCGCCGGCAGTGCCGATCTTGCCGATGATGGCCAGCGCCACATCCTTGGCTGAAACGCCATTGCCCAGCTTGCCGTCAACGCGGATCAGCATGGACTTGGATTTCTTTTGCAACAGACACTGCGTCGCCATCACGTGCTCGACTTCGGAGGTACCGATGCCGTGCGCCAGACAGGCGAACGCGCCATGGGTGCTGGTATGCGAATCACCGCACACCACGGTCATGCCCGGCAATGTCGCGCCGTTTTCAGGTCCGATCACATGCACGATGCCTTGGCGTTCGTCCTTGAACGGGAAATAAGCCAGCGCGCCGTGTTCACGGATGTTCTTGTCCAGCGTCTCGACCTGCAGGCGCGAGATGGGATCCTTGATGCCCTCTTCCCAATGGTCGGTCGGCGTGTTGTGGTCGGCCGTGGCGACGATGGACGAAATCCGCCATACCTTGCGGTTGGCGAGCTTCAGGCCTTCGAAGGCTTGCGGGCTGGTGACTTCATGCACCAAATGGCGGTCGATATAAAGCAGCGCGGTGCCATCCTCTTCGGTATGGACTACGTGGCTCTGCCAAAGTTTGTCGTAAAGCGTTTGCGGCATGGCTATTCCGGTAATCAGAAACTGGCTTGCGGGAACCCTAGATTATGGCACAGACAGGCACCTCCCGGGCACTGCCGGACAGGACAAGACCTTGATTCAGCGCCGTTCTAGGAGAGATTAGAAGTACTTCTGGGCAAGCCGATGAAAATCAACAACAAGCCGCACAATCCAGCCATTGCGGCCAGGGTATAAACCCAGCTTGGCCCCAGCGGTAACCACAGATAGCTACTCACCAGAGCCCCGAGCAGCCCGCCGGCGCCGAATGACACGCTGCCGTACAAACCCTGGACCCGCCCTTGATGACGCGGACCGAACCAGCGATTCAACGTTGCCATGGCGGTGGCGTGGCAAATACCAAAAGTCGCACCATGCATCACTTGCGCCAGCAAAACGAGCGGCAACGACTCCACGCCCCAGGCAATCAAGAGGAAGCGCAGGCCAGCAATGGCGAAGCTGAACAAGAACAAGCTGCGTACCGGCCAGCACCGCAGCAATTGCGGCATATAGATAAAGACCATGATTTCAGCAACCACCCCCAGCGCCCACAACAAGCCCACTGCGGTTTTGCTATAGCTATGGTCGACCAGATAGATCGAGTAGAAAACATAAAGCGGCCCATGCGCCGCCGACATGAAGAAACAGGCAGCCAGCACGCACATCACCTCCGGCCGCTTGAGCAGCGGCAGCAAGGGGGCTGACTCATGCGCGACATGCGAGACAAGCGCCTCAGGCAGAAACATAGCCGCCAGGGCCGTACCACCCAGCAAAACCGCACACCTCCACAGCACCGCAGTCGCCGGCGAGTGATCGAGCACATTACCTACCGTGGCAACCACCACGATAAAACCCAGCGAGCCCCATAGGCGCACGCGGCCATAACG
>DATJIB010000020.1:0-10719 GCA_035493575.1 Rhodocyclaceae bacterium
TCGGCAAGTGTTCGCAGCACCATGGCCAAATCGGCGTCAAAGAAGTTGATCGAAATCTTCTTCCCTTCTTGCCCATGTGGAACCAGCTTGTTGAGCTCTGTCGAGGTCAGCTGGCGAATTTCAATTTTGAGCTGATTGTTAACCAGTTGCGCTTGATGCTGCCAAGCTCCCTTTGCCGCAATTTCAATACGCGCTTGATTGCCTTGGCTGCTGGTCGTGATGCTATTCACGGGAGTCGCGAAATCATTCACGTCACGTTTGCTTAGCAGGCGTTCCGGGATCAAGGTGTCCTGTAAGTCAACAGTGATTCCGCCCGTACTGCGTCGGATGTCAACGGGAATGGAGCCGTCGCTGAGATCAATAAGGATTTGTGCTTGCCCCTGTTCCCCGCGACGGAAAACAAGATCGCGCACCGCGCCCAATTCGACCAGCGGCAACTTGGTCTGGGGTGTGATGGTGTTGTTTGCAGTGGCAGTTGCGGCAGCTTTGCTTGTTACAACCTGTTTGAACGGGGTGAACTTGATCAGCAACGATTTGCCTTTGACTTCGGCTTCATAGCCGCGGCTCGCAACCAGTGACATGACCAGACGGGTTTGTTGTTCCGTTTGCACGAATTGCAGATTGCGCAATCCATTGCTATTGACTGCATAGATCGCTTTCCCGGATTCGTTTTTTACGCCTGGAAAATCAAACACTACGCGAGCCGGTTCCTTCGTGCTCCAGCCGGTGGGCACTTCTGGCAGCGCATCGGCAAACTCAACGCTTACATAGAACTGGTCGCCGACTTGCTGCGTGGTCACAGAACGGATGGAGTTTGCTGTCGGTTCTGCGGCATTAGCACTGGCGTAAATTCCAAGGCTAAGTAGGAGTACGGTTGTGCAGTATGTTAGTTTTTTCATTTTCTACCTCCATCATCCTGTTGTAAGTACAGGATCTTCTCGCGCTTAACCCAAACATCATTCGCGTCTTTGACCAACTCAACCACGCGAACCTGTGTTTTCGTTATTTCACTGATTTTGCCGTAATTGGAACCGATGTAATTCCCTACCGTTACGTGTTTGGGCTTCTCCGGTGTCTGTATCAATGCAAACATTTTGTCTCGGTAAGAGATGATGCCGATCAGCCGCAAGGACTCGAGCGGGAAACCTTCCAGATACTCTGGGGCACGACCTGCGCCCGGATTCGATTTGTCGTTCAGGCCACCATCCTTGACCCGAATTTTTTCAGGCGAAAAAGGAGATTCCAGATCTTTTGAGCCATAGCTGATGATAGGAGGTGTGACCAAGGGAGGAGGATCCTTGACCCCACCCTTCATATCCTTCGACTGTTCTGCCATCCATTGCTTGATATCACCGTGCTCTTCTGTGCCACAAGCAGTAAGCAGGCTACAAATCACTAAAAAGAATGCTATGGCCTTCATTTTTTGGCCCCGCCTTTACGTTGCTGCGCGATTTCCTGTTCGTCCAGATACCGGAATGTCTTTGCAACAGTATTGAGGGTGAGTGTTGAATCTTTGGATACGGTCAGATCAATGTCATTAAGCGTAACGATGCGCGAGAGCTTGGCGATGTCGCCCGCAAATGCACCGAGTTCGTGATAAGTACCAAACAGGCGAATCTTGATTGGTAGTTCAGCATAGAAATCCTTGCGAACTTCTGGTAGAGGCTGGAACAGGTCAAATTGCAGGCCTTGACCAACGCCAGCCTGGTTAATGTCTACCAAAAGTTTCTCGACCTCTGAAGCATTCGGCAATTGCTTGAGCAATGCACCAAAGGTGCGGTTGATTTCAGCCAACTGGCGACGATGTGCTTCCAGGTTGACGGCCTGCCGCTTTTTACTCACCCATTCGTCACGAAGTTCGGTTTCCTTTTGCTGTGATTGGGCAAGAGTTTCCATTTGCGGGCTCCAGCCAAACCACCAGGCTGCGACTACCAATAATGCAAATAAGCCAGCCAGGATCACGATGCGTGGCGCTAATGGCCATAGCCCCGGATCCTTTGGGTCTAACGTGCGGAAGTCAGTAGCGAGCTGCTGGAAGTCGATTTTAGGGATCGCCACTTTAGGAGGGTTCAGTTTGGCGTTCATGGTTTCGCCCCTTTACTCACGGGCTTTATGGCGTCTTGTTGAACTTCACGCTTAATTTCAATTTTCATATTGAAGGCGCTTAGACGTTTGCCGCCGACGACTTCTGCCTTGATCTCAATGAGTTCAGGTTTTTGCAGCAAGGGCGACTCTTCAAGGTTGTGCATCAGGGCAGAGACTCTTGCATTGGCTTGCGCGTAACCATTTAAGCTAATGGTCTGGCCGGTTTGAGTGACCTTACGCAGATATATGCCGTCCGGAATGCGCTGGGCAAACTCATTGAAGATGTGCACGGTTTCAGCGCGGTTTGCCTCAAGCAACTCAATCACTCGTTTACGGGCGAGCAAGGCTTCACTTTGTTGCTTTAGAGATTTGATCTCGGCAATTTGTTTGTCGAGAACTGTGATTTCTTGGCGCAAGAATTCGTTTTTGTCATTCTGTGCGTCAATTTGCCCTTCAATAATGGTGTGTCCGACAAACCAGATAATGGCTGTCAATGCTGCGACAAGCCCCATCAGGGCGAAGAACTGGGTTCGCCGGGCTTTGCGTTTCTCTTCGCGGTGAGGGAGTAGATTAATGCGGATCATTGGTCAAATCTCCGCAAAGCCAAGCCACATGCCACCAAAAGCGAAGGGGCATCAATCAGTAGACGTTTAGGCTTTAGTTTGGCCGATGTCGCCATGCCTGCAAAAGGATTGGCCTTGAAGGTTTCGATTTGTGTGCGACTGGATACTGCTGCTTCTATGCCCGAGATCAGGGATGCACCGCCAGCAAGCAATATGTAATTGACATTGGTATGTGGTGTGGAGGTATAGAAAAATTGCAGGGCGCGTGACACTTCCAGCGACAAGGCGTCCAGGAATGGTTGCAGGAGCTCGTTCTCGTAGTTGTCTGGCGTCGACTCTGCGCGCTTCAAGGCTTCGGCCTCTTCTGCGCTCATGCCATAGATCCGCATGATGTCGCGGGTCAGTTGGCCGCCGCCAAAAGCCTGTTCACGTGAGTACAAGGTTTCATCATTGCGGGTGAAGGTGAAACGGGCGGTATTGGCGCCAATATCTGCCAACACAACAATCGCATCCCGTCCATGATCGGGCAGTTGTTTCACTGCTTCCTGAAAGGCGCTTTGAATGGCAAATGACTCAACGTCCATCACAACAGGGTGAAGATCGGCAGATTCAGCACAGGCAACGCGGTCTTCAATCTTTTCCTTGCGGGAGGCGGCAATCATGACCTCGACATCATCAGGGCTATTTGGCGCTGGGCCAATGACCTGAAAATCAAGGTTTACCTCTTCAAGTGCGAAAGGAATGTACTGATTGGCTTCGGACTCAACCTGAAGCTCCATATCTTGCTCGCGCAAATTGGCAGGCAGAATGATTTTTTTGGAAATAACCGCAGCCGTCGGTAGCGCCATGGCGACATGACGCGTCGAGGTTCCCATGCGCTTCCAGGCGCGGCGGATAGTCTCGGCCACCCCGTCGAGGTTAACGATATTGCCATCGCTAACCGCATCCCTTGGCAGGGGCTCGATTGCGTAGCGTTCTACCCGGTAAGTCCCCTTGCCGTTGTCGACAAGCTCCACGAGCTTGACCGAGGTCGAGCTGATGTCCAGTCCAAGCAATGGACGGGCCTTCGGGTTGAAGATCGAGAAATCAATCTGCAATGGAAATCCCTTTATAAATTAGCCAATTACGATGCTAAGTGATACTTTACTTTAGATACTAACAACAACTATAACGACTGTAAAGGAAATAATAAGGGGAATAAATGAGTGTTGGTTTCCTACAACGCGCCTAACTGCAAGCTAGCAACGGTATAATTCGCACCCAAATGAAGCTGCCACCTTTCCCCCCGATTCCTCCCGCGCTCCGCTGGGTTCTCTATCCACTTACGCTGCTGCTTGGCTTGGCATTAATTACTGCCGCCATGATGGCGATCATCGCGATCGTCCTGTATCCCCAGCTGCCCTCTCTTGAGGCGCTGACGGATTACCGGCCTAAGGTGCCCTTACGTATTTATACCGCTGACGGTTATCTGATTGGCGAATTCGGCGAAGAGCGGCGTAACCCGGTCAATATCAAGGATGTTCCGCCGGTCATGAAGCATGCCATTCTGGCAGCTGAAGATGAGCGCTTTTACCAGCATCCTGGGGTTGATACGCTGGGCGTTATGCGTGCAGCCTATTCCAATCTGGTCAGTGGTGGCAAGAAGCAGGGCGCTTCCACCATTACGATGCAGGTGGCGCGCAATTTCTTTCTTTCCAGCGAAAAAACCCTGACTCGCAAGTTATATGAGGTTTTGTTGGCGTTCAAGATCGAAGCCAGCCTTTCCAAGGATGAGATTCTGCAGCTCTACTGCAACCAGATTTATCTGGGCCAGCGTTCCTATGGTTTTGCTTCGGCCGCCCAGATTTATTTTGGCAAGCGCCTGAATGAGCTGACCGCCGCCGAAGCGGCCATGTTGGCCGGTCTGCCCAAGGCGCCATCTTCCTATAACCCCGTCGCCAATCCCAAGCGCGCCCAATTGCGTCAGCACTACGTGCTGCGACGCATGAATGAGCTGGGCTTTATTGACGACAAGGAGCTGGAGGCTGCCAAGCGCGAGATTCTTAACGTCAAACATAATGCCAATGATTTTGGCACCCACGCCGACTACGTTGCCGAAATGGCCCGGCAGATTGCCGTGGAGCGTTATTCGGAAGATGCCTATAACCATGGTTTGCGTGTGATTACCACCATCGTCAAGGCCGAGCAGGATGCTGCCTACGCCAGCCTTAAACGAGGCGTCATGGATTACGACCGTCGCCATGGCTACCGTGGTGCCGAGAGTTTCGTTGATCCAAAGGAAATTCAGGGCAACAACGAAGAAGAGTTTGAAGATGCGCTCTCTGACATCACCGAAGTCGATGGCCTGTTCCCGGCGCTGGTGCTTGAGGTTAAGCCTGGTGAGATAAAGGCTTATCGTCGGGGTGGCGAGATGGTGGTCTTGAGTGGCGACGCGTTGAAGTTTGCGGCCCGCATGCTTGACGATAAAGCGCCGGCCAACAAGCGCTTGCGCCGTGGTGCGGTGATTCGCCTCGCTGCTGGTCCTGATGAAAAACAGCGCTGGATGATCAGCCAGCAACCGGATATCGAGGCGGCTTTTGTTGCAGCCAGCCCGATTGATGGCGCGGTGCGCGCCCTAGTGGGTGGTTTTGATTTCAATCGCAATAAATTCAACCATGTCACGCAAGCCTGGCGCCAGCCGGGCTCGAGCTTCAAGCCGTTTATCTATTCAGCGGCTTTGGAAAAGGGCTATACCGCCGCGTCGGTTATTCCGGATGAGCCGATAGTCATTCCGGCTTCGGAAACAGGTAGCCAGGCGTGGGAACCCAAGAACTACGACGGCAAGTATGAAGGACCGATGACCTTGCGGACGGCCTTGGCCAAGTCCAAGAATATGGTTTCGATCCGCCTGCTCAAGGGCATTGGCACCAATTACGCGCAGGACTACATCACCCGATTCGGTTTTGATGCCGAAAAGCACCCGCCTTATCTGACCATGGCGCTTGGCGCTGGCTCGGTCACGCCGTGGCAGCAACTGACGGCTTACTCGGTGTTTGCCAATGGCGGCTATCGTATCCAGCCATTTATCGTGCGCCAGATTCAGGACGAAAAAGGCAAGGTGCTGGCTGAGTTCAAACCCCAGATCGCTGGCGATGAAAACCTGCGCGTGATTGATGCTCGCAACGCCTACATCATGGACAGCATGATGCATGACGTGGTGCGCCGCGGGACAGCCACCAAGGCATATACGACGCTCAAGCGTGGCGACATGGCCGGCAAGACCGGCACCACCAACGACTATATCGACGCCTGGTTCTGCGGTTATCAACCGACCGTAGTGGGTGTGGCCTGGATTGGCTTTGATCAGCCCAAGCGCATGGGCAGTGGTGAAACCGGCGGTAGTGCTGCCCTGCCGATCTGGATTGGTTACATGGAACGGGCACTCAAGGGCTTGCCTGAGGCCTATATGGATCCGCCAGCCGGCTTGGCGGCGGTGAGTGCGAATGACCCTTCCGGCAAGACGGCGAAAGAGCTGATCTATAAGGAGCAGCTACCTGCGGACGAAGCGCCGAATGAAGGCGAGGCTTTGCCGACAACCGGGCCACCACCAGCGCCTGCGCCAGTCAGCGACGCCAAACCCAAGTTGGTTAACTAACGCAGTGTGACTGGTTCGCCCGTTTGCTCGGATAAGCAGCGGGCGATGGCCTTCACCAGCTCTTCGCCATCGCGGGTGCCCAGCCACAGGCCTTGCTCTGGTTTGAAATGATAGCCACCGGACTTGGCTGCGACCCAGATTTCCCGCGCGGCGGTGTGACGATTGATGATCACCTTGGTGCCGTTCTCAACTTCGATTTCCAGTACGCCACCGGCTTTCAACTCAAAATCGATATCGGCGCCACACTGTTCCAGCGTCTGCTCTATCTTTAGCAGCATCGCGTCTGCGAGTGCATTGAATTCACGTTCGTCCATCATCTATTCCCTGATTCTGCTGTGATACCATGCCCCGGCACGGCGCGCCTGCGCCGGTCGCCAGAACCGATTGAGTTTCCATCATGCGCCAGTTGCTTACCCTGACTAGTATTGCTCTGCTCGTTGTCGCTTGCGGCACCCGCGGGCCATTAACTTTGCCGCCAGGGCCGCGTACGCCTGCCATTCTCGATCGTCAAACGGCACCCAGTACGCCTACCACTACAGCCAAACCTGCTGCTGCCCCGGATAATAGCAACAAAGCCACTGAACCAAAGCAATGACATTTTTTACTCGCCGTGATGGCGTCCTCTACGTAGAGGAACTGCCACTTGCCGAAATCGCCCAGCGTTTCGGAACTCCCAGTTACGTTTATTCCCGTGCAGCACTGACCGCCGCTTATAGCGCTTACCGCGATGCATTGGTCGGTCGCGATGCATTGGTCTGCTATGCCGTCAAAGCCAACTCCAATCTGGCCATTCTCAATGTGTTTGCGCGCTTGGGCGCTGGTTTCGATATCGTCTCAGGCGGCGAGTTGGCGCGTGTTCTTGCTGCTGGCGGCGATCCTGCCAAGGTTGTATTTTCTGGCGTAGGTAAAACACCTGAGGAAATGCGCGCGGCATTGAAGGCCGGCATTCTTTGCTTCAATGTCGAATCAGCTGCCGAGCTGGAGCAGCTGAATATTGTTGCGGGCGAGTTGGGCAAGCATGCACCAGTCTCGCTGCGAGTGAATCCGAATGTGGATCCGAAAACGCATCCGTATATTTCCACTGGTTTGAAGAGCAACAAGTTCGGCGTCGCGTTTGAAGACGCACGCAGCTTGTATCGTCGCGCTGCAGCCTTGCCGAATATCGAAGTGCATGGCCTTGATTGCCATATCGGATCGCAGTTGCTGGATCCTGCACCTGCTGCCGAGGCCGCCGAAAAAATTCTGGGCTTGGCGGATGAGCTGGCCGCCGATGGCATCATGCTCAGCCACCTCGATTTCGGTGGTGGCATGGGCATTCGTTATTCCGATGAAGCAGTGCCGAGCGCCACTGAATATCTTGCCGCGATTCTCAAGCTCACTGCTGGCCGCAAAGAAAAACTGCTGTTCGAGCCCGGTCGTTCACTGGTCGGTAATGCCGGCGTATTGCTGACCAAGGTAGAAGTGCTCAAGCCGGGTAGCGAAAAGAATTTCGCGATCATCGATGCTGCCATGAATGACTTGATGCGCCCGGCTTTGTACGATGCTTTTCATGACATCGTTCCGGTCACGCAACGCAGCACTGCAACGCAGTGCTGGGAAGTGGTGGGGCCGGTGTGTGAGTCGGGTGACTTCCTGGGTCATGCCCGCGATCTCGCGCTGCAAAGCGGTGATCTACTCGCCATTATGTCGGCGGGTGCGTATGGCATGACCATGAGCTCCAACTACAACACACGTCCGCGTGCGGTCGAAGTGCTGGTAGATGGCAGTGTTGCCCATGTCATTCGCAAGCGCGAAACGGTCGCTGAACTCCTCGCTCTCGAATCGATCCTGCCGGCTTGAGTGTTAGAGCCAGTATTCGAAAATCTGGCCTATCCACTCCATCACACGGCGTCCTAGCCCGCGTTCCGCCCAGGCTTCTGGCGTGATGCGTTTGGCGTGGGCCAGATCGGTCTGAAACAGGTTTTCCATTTCAGTTCCGAAGTCTGCTCCGAGCACGATGGCACTGACTTCGTCGTTGTGCAAAAAGCTGCGCCAATCCACATTTGATGATCCTACTGTTGACCAAACACCGTCAATGACGGCCGTCTTGGCGTGCAACAAGGTGTCTTGTCGTTCATAGATTTCCACGCCGGCATCAAGTAGTGCCTGATAACTGGATTGACCGGCGCGCTGCACTAACAAAGTATCGCTCTTGCCCTGCAAGACTAACTTCACGTCTACACCACGCTGTGCTGCTTTGCTCAAAAAATCGACGGTCTGTTGATCGGGCACGAAGTACGACATGGTCAGATGCACGCTACGCTTGGCGCCGCCAATTGCCGTGAGCAGGGTGCGATAAATGCGTGGCTCGGGATCGCCGGGCTTGCTGCCGATGACCGTAATGAGACGATCTCCCTTGCTTGCTGTCGTTTGTCGAGCAATCGGAGTGGGCGGGTTATCACAGCCCTGTCTTTGCCACGTATCGGAATACAGCGCGGAGAAGTCGGCAACAGCCGGCCCCTGAACCCTGATGTGGGTATCGCGCCAGCCTTTTTCCGGTGTGCCGTCGGCGCTTGTCTGATCTGGCTCTGTCGAAGGTTTGCTGCGCAGGAAGGACGAAGAGCCCGCCGAGTACACGCCACTGATATTGATGCCGCCGGCAAATGCTACGCTGCTATCGATAATCAGAATCTTGCGATGGTCGCGATTATTGAGACGGATAGCCTTGGTGAAAAACCACGGATTGACGGGGTTGAATTTACAGATTGAAACGCCGCCTTTGACCAGATCGTCAAAAAACTCATTGGGTGTGCTCATGGAACCGACCGCATCGTAAATCAAACGTACTTGCAGGCCTTCAGCGGCTTTGCGTTTGAGCACGTCGGCGATTTTCACGCCCAGCGCCGCATCTTCAAAAATATAGCTTTCCATCTGGATGGAGGTCCGTGCTTTGTCCAGATCTGAAAACATTGCGGCGAAGGTGGCAGGGCCATCTACCAGAAGTTTGATCTGATTGTCTGCAGTGATGCTTTCCCCTAGCTGGCCAAGCATATTGGCGTGGTGCGCCAGTAGCTGAGCCTTGCCCTCATCCTGAACATCGCGAATTTTTTCAACCCCGCCTGCCGCAGACATGATGCCCTTGGCTTGTATGACCTGCGTCTGGCCCAGGCTTTTATCGGAGTTGGGTTGCTCAAGCAACGGGGGCTGGACGACAGCCGGCAGGCTGCTGCATGCACAGAGGCCAATTGCTGCAAGAAGCAAACAAAAAGTGTTGCGCGCAGCAAGCGTCGTCATGTTGATGCTCTCCCAATATTCAATAGATGACATCGATACTATTGATCCAAACATATGTGTATCGATTGTGCTTGAGCATATCTTGTTGATTTGGCTTCGTATGTGAGCCGTGTCTTACACGGATGCAAATTGTCGATCGAGCAAGCGTGCAGTTTTTTCAAAAAGCGAGCAGGTTTTTCCCGGCTATAGCGGTGTGTCAGGCCTTCAGGCAGGGAATGACAATTGCGTCAGTGTTCAGGAGCACACGTTACATGTGAAGGAGAACATCATGCCCCTGAAAAAAGGACACAGTAAAGCAACCGTCAGCCAAAACATCAAGGAGCTAGTCCAGCACTTTGACGAAACCGGGACGATAGGCGCGAGCAAGCCGGCCTCTAAACGCCAAGCCGTCAAACAGGCCGTGGCTATTTCCCTGAAGCAGGCAGGCCGCAGTCGCTCTCAGCGGCCTGGCACAAAGCGCTAGCGCCTTAAGCGGCCGTTTGAAGTGGCCGAGGCGCTCACAATTCAGTGATGGTGGTGATGTTCGGTTTCGGCCGGTTCTTTATTGGCGCTCAGACTGCGGACCTCAACATTGAGCACGACCTTTTCCTTCTTGCCCGCTTGTTCCACTAGTAGCGTCAGTGGAATCTTGTCACCGGCCTTGAGCTCTTTCTTCAAGCCCATCAGCATCAGATGGTAGTCACCGCTCAAACTCACTGCTTTGCCGGCAGGCAGCTCCAGGCGTGGTACGGCACGCATCTTCATGACATCGTTGCTCATCGACATTTCGTGAATCTCTGCCTTGCTCGCCACTGGACTGCTGATGCCGACAAGCGTGGCACCCTTGGCACTGGTCAATGTCATGAAAGCACCGCTAGCTTGTTGCCCCGCCACACTGGCGCGCGCCCAGGCTTCCTTGACCTCAATATCGGCCGCATAAGCGGCAGTCGTAGCGAACAGGCTGAAAAGCAAAGCGAGCTTGAATTTCATGGTGATTCCTTTCAGTGCAAAACGAAGGCAAGTGCCAAGGGCACAAACAGAAGCGAGGCCAGATTGCCGGTTAATACAATCGCCGCCACTTTATCCGGTTCCTGGTTGTAGCGTTCAGCAAACATGTAGTTCAAGACAGCGGGCGGCAGTGCGCCGAAGACTATCAGCATGGCCGTCTGTAAATGATCCAGTCCG
>DATJIB010000021.1:0-4607 GCA_035493575.1 Rhodocyclaceae bacterium
CCAACATCAAACACAATCAGGCCATTCTGATCGGACATATCTCCGAAGAGATCGTGAAGTTCGCCGCCTCAGGCAAGTTTGACCTCATCGTCATGGGATCAAAAGGCCGCAGCGGCCTCGCTGACCTACTGATGGGCTCAGTCGCACAACGAGTCTTGGCCACCGCCAAGCAGCCGGTGCTATTGGTCAAATAGACCAAAGCCGAACACAAAAAAGCCACTCCGCGGAGTGGCTTTTTTTATTCTTCGTCGAGAGCCTCGGCATCAAGGATAGTAACGGGTCGTTTGCTGGCCTCTATCATTGCCGCTCGTGTCTCCGGCGTTTCCAGACTGATGCGCCCAAGGATGCCGTCGCGATAATCGGTGAGAAAAACCATCGCGGCTTTTTCCAGATCGTAGAGATGGGTGCGGCCTTTGCCAGTCTGGCGACAATTACGCTTCTGCGCCACCGCTTCAACCACACCAATACCATCCATGCCCTCGGTACTGCAGCCATAGCGCGCGGTGATCAACTCCGGATAGCGCGCCAGCAAAATTTCGCCGAGCGCCGCGCCGACTTGTTCATCAATCACGGCGTTACGGCCAATCGCATGCGCAATCGCCAACATGAAGCCATCGCTGTCATGCTCGATCTTCGGCCACATCATGCCCGGGGTATCCGTCAGCGTCATACGCGAATTGATTTCCAGGCTTTGCACTGACTTGGTCACTGCCGGCTCATCGCCGACCGCGGCAACGCGGCGCTTGAGTAGCGCATTCATCAACGTGGATTTGCCGACGTTAGGAATGCCCATAATCATCATGCGCAGCGGCTTGATGCCATCGCTGCGATGCGGTGCCAGGCTTTGACACATATTCGGAATGCGCGAGATATCGCCCTTTTTGGCGCTGATGGCAATCGCCTTGACGCCTTTCTGCGCGTTGAAGTACTCAAGCCATTGCTTGGTAACCACGGGGTCGGCCAAGTCGGCTTTGTTCAGCAGCTTGAGGCAAGGGCGTTGGCGATGGCGGCGCAGCTGGTCGATCATTGGATTGCTGCTCGCCATAGGCAAGCGTGCGTCTAGCACTTCAATCACAACGTCGGTGCGCTCCATGACCTCTGCCGACTTCTTGCGCGCAGCGACCATGTGCCCGGGAAACCACTGGATAGGCATGTACAGGTACTAAGGGGGAAAGCTGGATTATACCGGGCTCATCTAATTTTCTCCCTCTTCCGTTTGGGATGGCCCAAGGCCACTTCCTTCGGGCGGAGGTTGGGGTGAGGGCTATTTCTCCCTCACGGCTAGCCAATTCAGCAGCCCTTGAGCTGCCGCATGCCCCGTCGCAATGCAGCCAGTGAGAAGATAACCGCCAGTCGGCGCCTCCCAATCCAGCATTTCACCGGCACAGAAAACACCTGGGATTTCTTTCAGCATCATGTTTTGATCAAGCGCAGAGAAGCTCACTCCGCCTGCAGTGCTGATGGCTTCATCAATGGGGCGCGTGGCGACTAAAGTCAAAGGCAAAGCTTTGAGCGTAGTGGCCAATTGCTGTGCATCGTTCATGGCCTCTTTCGACAGAACCTCACGCAATAAGCTAGCCTTGACGCCGCTAATGCCCAAACGGCTTTGCAGATGACTGGACAGCGAACGCGAGCCGCGTGGATGAGATACCTCAGCCAGAACGCGCTCGGCGCTATAGCCGGGAAGTAGATCCAGCGTCAGCGTGGCGCTGCCCGTGTGTTCAAGCTGATCACGCAAAATTGCCGACAAGGCATAGATCAGGCTACCTTCCACACCATGCGCACTGATCACGAACTCGCCCTGGCGCTTGTGCGTCTGGCCCTGCGTATCTACACAACTGGCCACGACACTTTTGAGCGGCTCCCCGGCAAAGCGTTCGCGGAAGAAATCTGTCCATGCCACCTCAAAGCCGCAGTTGGCTGGGCGCAGTTGCTTGAGTTCAACCCCACGTTCAGCCAACCACGGCACCCAGGCACCATCCGACCCCAGGCGAGCCCAGCTGCCACCACCCAAGGCCAGAAGCACTGCATCCGCCTCAACGTCGATATCTCCCTCAGGCGTCGCAAAACGCAAAGCACCCGTCTCGCTCCAACCCAGCCAGCGATGTCGTACATGGATTGAGACCCCACCGCTACGCAGCCTATGCAGCCATGCCCGCAGCAAAGGAGCTGCCTTCATCTCGCGTGGAAAGACCCGGCCCGAGCTGCCAACAAAGGTTTCAACGCCTAATCCAGCGGCCCAATCGCAGATATTTTGCGGTGAGCAAGCACTTACCATAGGTGCCAATTCAGGCTGCTGCTTGCCATAGCGATTCAGAAAATCCGGCAATGGTTCGCTATGCGTGAGGTTCAACCCGCCCCGCCCAGCCATCAGGAATTTGCGCCCCAAGGACGGCATTGCATCGAATAGATCAATGCGCAAGTGTTTGTGTTGGCTAAGTATTTCGGCGGCAGCGAGGCCGGCCGGACCGCCGCCAATAATGGCTATGCGGGGCTCTGCGTGATAGGAAGGCTGTAACATAACTATGGATTATCGCAGGCTAAATTGCCGCTTTCACCATCTTGGCCCAAGTTATGCTAATTGGCTTATTGAGATGGCTTCTGCGATAATCTTGTCCCGCACCACCTCACCGCGCCTTCAAGCGCCGGCCAATATGTCTGACTCTGCTACTCATCAAACCACTGTAACTTTCGCCGATCTCGGCCTCGCCGACGCACTTTTGCGCGCGCTCTCCGATCTCGGCTATGAATCCCCATCGCCTATCCAGGCCAAGTGTATTCCGCTGCTCATGGATGGCAACGATATTCTGGGTGAAGCCCAGACCGGCACCGGCAAGACTGCTGCTTTCGCCCTGCCGCTGCTGTCGCGCATCGACCCCAAGCAACGCACCCCGCAAGCCTTGATTCTGACGCCAACACGCGAACTGGCGATCCAGGTTGCCGAGGCGCTGCAAAGCTACGCCAAGTACCTGCCTGATTTCCATGTCCTGCCCGTATACGGCGGTCAAAGCATGATCGTTCAACTGCGCCAGTTGTCGCGCGGCGCTCAGGTCATTGTCGGTACGCCAGGTCGCGTCATGGATCACCTAGAGCGTAAGAGCCTGGATCTGAAGAACCTGAAGACGCTGGTTCTCGACGAAGCCGACGAAATGCTGCGCATGGGCTTTATCGACGACGTTGAATGGATTCTCGAACACACCCCGAGCGAACGTCAGACCGCACTGTTCTCGGCCACCATGCCGGACGTGATCCGCCGCGTGGCGCGCAAGCATCTGCGCAGCCCGCAAGAGGTCAAGATCAAGAGCGCCACTTCCACCGTATCTGCAATCAAGCAGACTTACTGGCAAGTACGTGGTGCCGACAAGCCTGAAGCGTTGACCCGCATTCTCGAAGTTGAAGAAGACTTCGACGCCGCCATCGTCTTCGTGCGCACCAAGACTGCCACGCTGGAACTGGCGCAAAAACTGGAAGCACGCGGTTACGCAGCTGCAGCGCTGAATGGCGACATGACCCAGGGTCTGCGCGAACAGGTTATCGAACAACTCAAGAACGGCATGCTGGATATCGTGGTAGCGACTGACGTTGCTGCCCGCGGTATCGATGTGCCACGCGTTACCCACGTGATCAACTACGACGTGCCATATGACACCGAGTCGTATGTGCACCGTATTGGTCGTACCGGCCGTGCCGGTCGTACCGGTAACGCGATTTTGTTCATTGCGCCGCGTGAAATGCGCATGCTGCAGGCGATTGAGCGTGCCACCAAGCAACCAATTCAGCCTATCACCCTGCCAACCCGTGCTGCAGTGGCAGACCGCCGCGTAGCGCAGTTCAAGAAGCAGATCGTCGACGTAATCGGTCGCGAGTCGCTGGCCTTCATGGAAAATGTAGTGGCTGAGCTGGCCGCTGAAAGCGAATTCGGCATGCCGGAAATCGCCGCAGCGCTAGCCTGGCTGGCACAACGTGATCGTCCGCTGCAACCGGAAGGTCGCGACATCGAAGCTGCTCCAGCATCGACCTCGACCCGCAAGCCACGCGAGAACGAACGCTCATTCGAACGCAGTGAGCGTCCAGCTCGCGGCGAACGCGCTGAACGTGAAGGCCGTGGCGAACGTCCAGTGCGTACTGAGCGTGCTGAACGCATCACCGAACGCGAACCTTCCGCAGAAGAAACCAAGGAATACCGCGAAAAGCGCGCCGAGACACTGTCCAAGCGTCGTGATTTCAGCGCCGGCAAGATGCAGCGTTACCGCATTGATGTAGGCCGCAACCATGGCGTACTGCCTAAGGAAATCGTCGGTGCCATCGCCAATGAAGGCGGTATCGAAGGCAAGATGATTGGTCAGATCAATCTGTTTGAAGACTACAGCACGGTTGAACTGCCAGAGCTGCCGGACGAACTGGTGCAAGCGCTGCAACGCACCCGCGTCAAGCAACGCCCTATCCTGATCAAGATCGATGACAGCACCGCACCGCCACCCGCACGTGCGACACGTGAGCGCAGCTTCAGCAAGAGCAGTGATGATCGTCCTGCGCGTGCCCCGCGTAGTACTACAGCTGAACCGCGTGCCCGTTCGTCATATAGCGAAGGTGGCGAAGCCCGTCCT
>DATJIB010000022.1:0-4307 GCA_035493575.1 Rhodocyclaceae bacterium
ACGCTCCCTCATAAATAATCTTGGCTTCCAGGTGTCAGAGTTGTCATACCGTCTGCATGGGGAACCTAAAATGTTTGAATACCGATTGGTGCTGTCATCAAAACACGTCGGGGCTGCCAGAAAGTTGGCCGAAGTTTTGACCTTGACCAAGACGGTCGCCGAGTTCCGGATTGCCCCGAGCAAGGATTGATCCATTCGTTTTACGGAGCAGATTGATGGCAAAAAATGACGTCAAAATAAAGTGGTTGAGCGAGCCGGAGGAACATGACTATCCGGCTGCCTTGTCTTATTTGAGTTTGATTTTCGAAGATGCACAAGCGGTGGCCTATGTGCAGAAATTGCGGGCGGCGCCAATGGCCGAGTTCAAGGCGAAAGATATTTTTCGTGCCTCGGGCTTATCGCTATTGGGCGTGAGCAATGCGCGTGTGCAACGTGACCAGCAGAAAATAGAGTCGGGAGAGGCGCTTTCGCCGCTCTTGCTGGTCCGGGATGCGGCACACGGCAAGGTTATTATTGCCGATGGTTACCACCGCATGTGTGCGCTGTATTCGTTTGATGAGGGGGCAATTATTCCCTGCAAGATTGTATAAGGGCATTTGCGCTGCAGCGATATCTTGGTCTTGAATTTAAGAATGGAAACGTATGAAGGTATTTAAGTATTTGCGCTTGGCCGTATTGTTTTGTGGGCTGCTGATGGGGATGGCAGCATGCAAGGTGGAGGTTTCGCCAATTGAGACAGCCACGGTCAAGTCCCTGACCGATGGCCGGGTGGATAAGTCCTGGGCTTTGAGCGAGAGCCAGGTGGTCCAGCTGAACAAGTGGCTGGCCGACAATCAGGGTGGCTGGGACGTGGTTAAAAGCCAATATGTGCCAAACCTACTGGTCAATGCCCGGCATAGAGATGGGCATACCTCCACGATTGGTATTTCTAGCAAACATATCGTTATCGGTTTCAATGGCGAGCAGCATGTCCAGAAGTTCGACAGGGAAGATATTCAAGCCTTGCAATTGATCGTCGGCGGTATTTGATTGTTGTAGCGCGAAATAAAAAAAGCCTTGCGGCGTAAGCCGCAAGGCTTTTTGTTTTAGAGATGGATGATTTTACTTTTTGGCGTTCGGGAAGAACAATTGATCGTCGCCAATCTTGTAGGCTGCAATGGCGCGTTGGCCGGCTGGTGAAATAACCCAATCCACAAACTTCTGACCTGCTTTAACCTTGACATGCGGGTGCTTGGCTGGATTAACCAGCATCACGCCGTATTGATTGAAGAGGCGCTTGTCGCCTTCAACCACGATCATCAGGTTCTGGCGATTTTTGAACGACAACCAGGTGCCACGGTCCGACAAGATATAGGCATTCATGGCAGCAGCGCTGTTCAGTGCAGGGCCCATGCCGGAGCCGGTGTCTCGATACCAGGGGCCTTTGACCTTATCCAGATCAATGCCGGCAATTTTCCACAAGCGCAGTTCCGCGGCATGGGTGCCGCTCTTGTCACCGCGTGAAACGAAGGGCGACTTGCTTTCTTCGACCTTCTTCAGTGCCAAGGTAATGTCCTTGCCACCAGCGACCTTGGCCGGATCTTCTTTGGGGCCAATCAGAATGAAGTCGTTGTACATGACTTCAAAACGCTTGACGCCAAAACCCTCAGCGAGAAATTTTTCTTCTGCGGCTTGGTCATGCACAAACACGACATCGGCGTCGCCGCGGCGTGCCATATCGAGTGCCTGGCCGGTACCAAGGGCGACAACGCGAACTTGAATGCCGCTATCTTTGGTAAAGATAGGCAGGATGAAATTGAACAGGCCGGACTGTTCAGTCGACGTGGTGGATGCAACGGTAATGAAGTTGTCGGCGGCAAAGCTAGGCAGGGCGCCGGCTATCAGGGCAACAAATAAGAGACGACGGATCAGATTCACGGTAATTCCTCCTTGAGAAAATCAGCGGCCGCTTGGGATTGCGGTTGCTTGAAAAAAGTATGGGCGGGTGTGGTTTCTTTGATGCAGCCATTGGCCAGAAACACGATGTTCTGGCCGAGGCGCCGGGCTTGGCCAAGATGATGAGTCACCATCACAATCGTGGTGCCGGCGGCGTGCAATGCTGCGATGCCCGCTTCAATGGCACGCATGGCAGACGGGTCCAGGCTGGCAGTGGGCTCATCCAGAAACAGAATCCGTGGTTTAAGTGCCGCGGCACGTGCCAGTGCGACACGCTGCTGTTCTCCGCCGGAAAGAATGCGCGCAGGGCGGTCCGCCAATTGCAGCAGGCCGACAGATTCAAGCGCGGCGAGGGCGCGTTGCTTGGCGTCAGGCAAAGGTACGCCTTGGATTTGCAGGCCGTACATGACATTTCCGAGCACTGAGCGGCGCAGCATGACTGGGCGCTGAAACAACATCGCTTGCGCTTGCGGGCGGGCTGGTGCGTCACCCCAGTGCAAGGTGCCATGACTGGGTGTAAGCAGGCCGTGCATGAGCCGCATCAGTACACTCTTGCCGGCGCCGTTGGGGCCCAAAATCACGGTAAAGCTGCCGGCCTCAATCCGTAGATTGATGTTTTTTAGAATGACATTGCCACTCGGGGAAAAGCCGATGCTTTCCAGCACCAGTGGAAACATGGCCCTCATTTGAACTTCACCGCAGCCCAGGTTCGAATGCCGTGAGCGACCGCATTTAATATGAGTACCAGGGCGACGAGAATAATACCCAAGCCCATTGCCAAAGGTAGGTCGCCCTTGCTGGTTTCAAGCGCAATTGAGGTGGTCATGACGCGTGTAACGCCATCTATATTGCCGCCCACGATCATGACTGCGCCGACCTCGGAAATGGCGCGGCCAAAGCCTGCAAGTAATACCGTCGACAACGACCAGCGGGTATCCCAGAGCAAGGTTACTGCGGCCTGCCAGGGCTTGGTGCCCAATGAATGCAATTGCTCGGCGTATTCGAGCCAGGCATCTTCAATAATCTGGCGCGTAAGTGCTGCCAGTAGCGGTGTGACGAGAATAGCTTGCGCAATGCTCATTGCGGTGGGGGTAAAAAGCAGCCCGAACTCACCGAGGGGGCCCGCGCGCGAAAGTAAAAGATAAACGGCTAAGCCAACAACCACAGCAGGCAAGCCCATGAGTCCATTGACAATTACGGTCATCGTCTTACGCCCCGGAAATTGACCGACAGCAAGCAAAGCGCCGATGGGGAGTCCAGCCAACGCAGCCCAAATAACCGCAAGGAAACTCACGCGCAAGCTTAAGCCAACGATGTCATATAAGTGAGCATCGGCCTGAAGCATGAGGGTAGTGGCAGCGGAGAAGCTGGCTGAGAGTGTGTTCAAGCGTAAGTGATTGCTATCCGGCCTGGCGGCAACATATGCAGTAGAGTTCAGATCAGGCCGAGACTATAGCTGTCGCCATGCGTGATCCAAATATGATATTTAGTGCATAAGCCAGGTGTGGCGCGCGTTCGGGACCGATTTTGCTATTCCTGGCCGAGTCGCATCATGCATTTTGATTTCTCTTGGTTATCACGCGATTCATGTCAGTTATCAAAAAGCAGGGCGCAGAAACCGGCAATTTAGGCTGTAATCCAAGTAGAGGCCACTTAGGAAGTTTCGTACATGACTGTGCTGTCAGGATTGGCGGGGGTATGGCATGTGTTGAGGCATAGCGAACGTTGCTGAGGGGATTAGCTGGTTTTTTGAAATTCCCCGCAAACCCGCGCCACGACAGAGTCCTACCGGCTTGCCAAATTGACAGTTGAAGCAATATTCATATACTATGACCGGGTTTGGCAGGAAATTTCATATGATCGGTTGGTGGCCTTAAAGGCAACTAAAAGACGGTGAAATCTGACTAAGTCTTACTTGAAGGAAAGGCTGCTTAATTAAGTTATCCACAGGAAATATCTGGATAAGTGAGCGGCTGATGCTTTACTAATAACAAACACCCTAACGAATAGAGGTTATTTGCGATGAGTTCCACCGTCATCCCGATTGCTGATGCAGGTCGCATGCGTAAAGTGCGTGCCACGCCTAAAGGCCGTGTCGTTAACCCGGTCGCAGCAGAGGAAATCCGCGCCCTGCTCAAAGATGAGCCGCGCCGCCGCGATTTGCTGATTGAGCACCTGCACAAGATCCAGGATACCTACGGCCACATCTCGGATGACCGTATCGTCGCGCTGGCTGCCGAAATGGGCATGGCCATGACCGAAGTTTACGAAGTCGCTACTTTCTATCACCACTTCGACGTGGTTCGTGCCGGTGAAGCCATCCCAGCAGAGCTGACCGTGCGTGTGTGTGACTCGATGTCCTGCGAACTCGC
>DATJIB010000023.1:0-8556 GCA_035493575.1 Rhodocyclaceae bacterium
GTTCGCCGCCCAGCTCGTTGCGCACCGCGGTTACGCGCGAACCGCGCATGCCGACGCAGGTGCCGATCGGATCAACACGCTGATCGTTCGACTTGACCGCGATCTTGGCGCGCACGCCTGGATCACGCGCTGCCGACTTGATTTCCAGCAAGCCATCTTCGATTTCTGGAACTTCCAGTTCGAACAGCTTGATGATGAATTCAGGCGCAGTGCGCGACAGAATCAGTTGTGGACCACGGGCTTGGCGATCAACCTTCATCAACCAGGCACGTACACGGTCACCCGGACGCAGGTTTTCCTTGGGGATCATCTGATCGCGTGGCAGCAAAGCTTCGATACGGCCAGCTTCAACGATGGCGTTACCACGTTCCATGCGCTTAACGGTACCGGTCACCAGACGTTCCTTGCGTTCCAGGAAGTCGTTCAGGACCTGCTCGCGCTCGGCATCACGAATCTTTTGCAGGATGACTTGCTTGGCAGCTTGCGCACCGATGCGACCGAAGTCGATAGGCTCCAGGCTTTCCTCGATATAGTCATCCACCTGCACATCAGGCAGTTGCTCTTGAGCGTCGATCAGGCCAATCTGGCTTTCATCGTTTTCAACATCAGCATCCAGCAATACATGCCAGCGGCGATACGACTCGTAATCACCGGTTTCGCGATCAATCTCAACGCGGACGTCGGCATCGTCGTGGATACGCTTCTTGGTTGCAGACGCCAGGGCCATCTCCAGTGCAATGAAGACCACTTCCTTCTGCACATTCTTTTCGCGGGCCAGTGCATCAACCAGCAGCAACAATTCGCGACTCATACTTTCATCCTCCGCATTCTTTAAATACGTTCAATTCAAAACTTGGGTACAAGACGTGCCTTGTCCAATTCCTCAAGCGCGATCAACAGCTCGCCCTTTTCGGTATCCAGACAGACACGACCTTCGCGAACGCCCAACAGGGTGCCGCTAAAATTCCTTTGGTTTTCAACTGCCACGCGCAAACGTACTTGCACTTCCTGGCCAGCAAACCGCTCAAAATCGGCCAGCTTCTTCAACGGGCGATCCAGACCTGGCGACGACACTTCGAGCCGGTCAAAGTCAATATTTTCAACAGTGAATACACGCGTCAGTTGATTGCTGACCGTGGCGCAGTCCTCGACACCAATGCCTTCAGGCTTGTCGATAAAGACGGTCAACAGACGGGCGCGCGGACTCGTTTCGAAATCCACGAGTTCGTAACCCAGCCCTGTGACTGTCTGTTCAATAATTTCAACCAGTTGCATAACACCCTGCCCGCGCGGCTTATCCCGCTGCGTAAAACCCGTTGCACAAATAAAAAATGGGCTAGATGCCCATTTGTTATTGATTCTATGGCCATGAGGCCGGTTAAACCCGACCTTCATGTCGGCTTCGCGCTTGGATTAACTCCAGGCAGCAAGGCCATGAAAGTGCAAGATTATAGCAGAGCTAGTGCGGGTTTCACAATGAGGAATCCGAAGAATCCGGCTTTTTACGCGGCCCAAAGCGACGCGGGCGACGATTCTTTGGCTTGCTTGGCGCTCCAGCAGGATTGACACCAGCGTCAGGGCCGGCTGAATTGCCACTTTCAAGACCAGCACCAGCCTCAATGCCACCCTCAACGCGGGGAGGACGGGGCTGTCTTGGCGGACGTGGCGGGCGGTTGCGCTGTCCAGCATTTGGCACGCCACCTTCAGGTACCGGTCCGGCTTCTACCCCACCTTCAACTTGAGGACGAGGTCCGCGAGGTGGTCGTTGTGGGCGATTGCGTTGCCCGCCCTGCCCACCATTCCCACCCGCACTATTACCATTCGAATTAGGCCCATTCTGACCTTGCCGGCGCGGCTGGCCATTGCCACCACTGCCGCGCTGACCTTGGGGACGCGAATTCCGGTTCTGGCCACCACGTTCACCTGGCTGACGGATATTGCGATCCACGCGCTGCGGATTTGAGTCAATCAGATTGCCGTTGATATCGCCTTCTTCGTGCTCATCATCGCTGAGCTCGACATCTGCCAGCATTTCTTCGCTAGGTTCCGGATCGGGCAGGCTCTTGGCCCACTCCATCAGTTGCGTCAGCTCAGTCTGGTCCAGATCACGGCACTGGCCACGCTTCAACTGCGGCGGCAGGCTAATCGGGCCATAACGCACTCGCATCAGGCGGCTAACAACTAGGCCTATCGACTCAAACATGCGACGGACTTCGCGGTTACGACCTTCACTCAAAGTCACGTGATACCAGTGATTGCTGCCCTCACCGCCCTTATCTTGCAGCGTGGTGAAGCGCGCTGGACCATCCTCCAGCATGACGCCATCGAGCAATTGTTGCTTTGTTTCTTCCGACAACTCACCCAACACGCGCACAGCGTACTCACGCTCCAGTTCATAGCGCGGATGCATCATGCGATTGGCCAGATCACCATTGTTGGTGACGACCAGCAAGCCACAGGAATTGAAGTCGAGACGGCCCACCGTGATCCAGCGGCCGGCCTTGAGGCGCGGCAGCTTGTCGAAAATACTCGGCCGACCTTCCGGATCATCGCGCGAAACGATTTCACCTTCCGGCTTGTGATAAATCAGTACGCGTGGCAAACGGCCCTGCGCAAAACGCAGCTGAACAAGCTTGCCGTTTACACGAATCTTGTCGTCCGGGCCAATCCGTTGCCCCGTGTGGGCAGGCATGCCGTTGACGCTGATGCGTCCGGCAATAATCCACTCTTCCAGCTCACGGCGCGAGCCTAGGCCCGCATCGGCCAAAGCCTTGTGCAGCTTGGGTTCAGCGTCAGTAACGACCAGATTACGGGCAGCTGCGGCGCCATTAGGGGCGAAGCGGCCAGCGCCACGACGTCCTTGTGGCGCACGGTCACTTTGTGGGCGTTGCACGCCATCACGATGCTGCGGAGCGCGAGGCGCTCCGAATGAGGAGTTATTCTTGTTGCTCGGTTTGCGACGCGGATTCGGCAAGGTCCATCATCCCTTCGGTATTTGATTCGGTTTGTTGCTCTGGTTCGGCAGGCGCCGCCAGTGCTTCGACTTGCGACGCGGAGTCGGCAAGATCCATCATTCCTTCGATTTCAGTCAGCGGCGGCAACTCAGCCAGACTACGCAGACCAAGGTCATCCAGGAAGGAACGCGTAGTTGCATAAAGGGCTGGGCGACCAGGTGCATCGCGATGCCCAACGGCGTCAATCCAGCCACGCCCTTCCAGGGTTTTTAATATGTTCGGTGATACGGCGACGCCGCGGATATCTTCGATGTCGCCCCGGGTTACCGGCTGCCGGTAGGCAATGATTGCCAGTGTTTCCATGACTGCACGCGAATATCGCGGTGATTTCTCAGTCTTGAGGCGGTCTATATAGGCCTGATACTCAGGCCGGGTCTGGAAACGCCAGCCGGTGGCTAACTGTACCAGTTCTACGCCTCTTTGTGCCCAATCACGACGCAAATCATCCAGCAAGGTACGCCAGGTATCGTCGTCGAATTGCTCGTCAAAGAGCTTTTTAAGCTCCGCCAGCGACATTGGTTCGCTAGCGGAAAGCAAGGCGGCTTCTAGCACGCGCTTGTAATCGTCGGGTTTATACAGCTGTAGCATCGGGTAATCTTACATAGATAGGCGCCAGGGCCTCGTTCTGCGTAATTTCGATCAGTGATTCGCGTGCCAACTCGAGCACGGCGAGAAAACTGACCACCAATTGTGGCGCGCCTGCGCTCACATCAAACAAACTCTCAAATACAACGTACCCCTTGCCGGTGAGCTTGCGCAGAATCATGCCCATATGCTCGCGCACCGACAATTCTTCGCGCTTGATCTGGTGATGCTGGGTCATCTTGGCCTGCTTCATCAGTGACAACCACGCCACTTGCAGGTCATGCAGATTCACGTCCGGCTGTTTTTCGATCACTTCGTCCGTGACCCAAACCGACACCCACTCGTAATCACGACCCGCTTGCGGCATCTCGTTGATGCGCATGCCAGCGGCCTTCATCTTTTCGTACTCGACCAGACGACGTACCAGTTCGGCCCGTGGATCCTCTGCTTCGCCCTCTTCGTTCTTGGGCAATCGTGGCAGAAGCATTCTCGACTTGATTTCGATCAGCATCGCAGCCATCAGCAGATACTCGGCCGCCAGCTCAAGATTGCTTTTACGCATGGCTTCGACGTAGACCAGATACTGCTTGGTCAATGGCGCCATCGGAATATCCAGCACATTCACGTTGGCCTTGCGGATCAAGTACAGCAGCAAGTCCAGCGGCCCTTCGAAGCTCTCCAGAATAATCTCGAGCGCATCCGGCGGAATGTACAAATCCTTGGGCATGGTCTCGAACAGCTCGCCATACACCTTGACCAGATGCGGCGCTACGGCGACATCCGGACTTTCAGGCACTTCAGTATCGGCGAGTACGGTTTCCATGCGCGCTTAGCTGTAGTTCAGACCAATGGCTTCGCGCACATCGCGCATGGTTTCCTGCGCCAGTTTGCGGGCACGCTCACTGCCATCGGCAATGATGCTGCGCACGAGTGTTGGGTCTTCTTCGTACATGCGCGCACGTTCGCGCATGGGCTCCTGCTCCTTGATCATGCCTTCGATTACCGGCTGCTTGCATTCAATACAGCCTATGCCGGCGCTACGGCAGCCCTTCTGTACCCAATCCTTGACGTCATCGGAGGAGTAGACCTGATGCAGTTGCCAAACCGGACACTTGTCCGGATCGCCCGGATCGGTACGGCGCACACGCTGTGGATCGGTCTGCATGGTGCGGATTTTCTTGCTGATCGATTCCGGCTCTTCGCGCAGGAAAATCGTGTTGCCGTAGGACTTGGACATTTTCTGTCCATCCAGGCCAGGCATCTTGGAAGCCTCGGTCAGCAAGGCATTCGGCTCAGCCAGAATCATCTTGCTGCCGCCTTCAAGGTAACCAAACAGGCGCTCACGATCGGCGTGAGACAAGCTCTGCGCCTCATCCAGCAAAGCGTGACCCTGCTCGATCGCATCTTGATCGCCGCGTTCCTGATAGCGGGTACGGAATTCCTCATACAGCTTGGCGCGCTTGCCGCCCAGCTTCTTGACTGCTTCCTTGGCCTTTTCCTCAAAGCCGATTTCGCGACCGTACAAATGGTTGAAGCGGCGTGCGATTTCACGCGTGAATTCGATGTGCGGCACCTGGTCTTCACCAACAGGTACCTTGTCGGCGCGGTAAATCAGGATATCGGCAGCCTGCAGCAATGGATAGCCAAGGAAACCGTAGGTAGTCAGGTCTTTTTGCGTCAGCTTTTCCTGCTGGTCCTTGTAGGTCGGCACGCGCTCGAGCCAGCCCAGCGGCGTCATCATCGACAACAACAGGTGCAGTTCAGCATGTTCCGGTACTTTGGACTGGATAAAAATCGTGGCTTGGGCAGGATCAACGCCCGCTGCCAGCCAGTCAATCACCATGTCCCAGGTGTTTTGCTCAATCGTGCCCGGCTCGTCATAGCTGGTGGTCAGCGCATGCCAATCCGCCACGAAGAACAGACAGGGATGTTCGTGCTGCAGCTTGACCCAGTTTTTGAGGACACCATGATAGTGGCCGAGATGCAGACGCCCAGTGGGGCGCATGCCGGAAAGAACACGTTCTGCGTACATTAGAAATTAAATACCAAGGAAACCAGATTCAGATTAAAGACCCAGGACAGCAAACTCAGCAATACCAACAATAGGGGCAAGAGTATCGCATTCAACACATGCGTGAACATCAAAACCAACAGAATGATGAAGCCATAAGGTTCGATTTGTGCAAAACGCCACGCCAATCGATTGGGCAACAGGCTGACCATGATGCGACCACCATCCAGTGGCGGCAAAGGCAGTAAATTCAACAACATAAGACTGGCGTTAATCATGATGCCGGCGCGCCCCATAGCTTGGGCTGCTTCGGCATACATACTGTCTGGATACAAAAAGCCAAACTTCGCCAGCAGAATCCAGCCCGCAAGCATGGCCAGGTTAGCCGCTGGGCCAGCCGCCGCCACCCACAGCATATCGCGCTTGGGATTGCGCAAGCGACCGAAATCCACTGGGACCGGCTTGGCCCAACCGAAAATAAAGCCCCCGCCGGAAAACAACAGGATTAGAGCCGGGACCAGAATGGTGCCGACCGGATCAATATGCCGTAGCGGGTTTGCACTGATACGGCCGAGTTGCCACGCGGTCGGGTCACCAAAATGCCTGGCTGCATAACCATGCGCGGCTTCGTGCAGCGTAATTGCAAAGATCACTGGCAGGACATGGGTTGCCAGAGTCTGAATCAAATTTTCCATTAGGGCAGATTATACCCGGCTGACTAGCCAGAACACTATTCGAGCCCAAACGGGGCCAGGCTGCCTTTACCCTGCCGAATCAACTCCGGCGCGCCTTCGGCCAAATTGATCACGGTGGTCATTTCATGTCCGCACGGTCCGGCTTCGATTACCAAATCCACCTGATGTTCAAGCACATCACGGATTTCCTCAGGGTCCGTCAAAGGCTCCTCCGCGTCCGGAAGAATCAAAGTGGAACTCAGTAGTGGCTCATTCAATTCGGCTAGTAAAGCCTGCACCACGGGGTGATCGGGTACACGTAGGCCTATGGTTTTGCGTTTCGGGTGCAAAACCCGGCGCGGCAGTTCCTTGGTGCCTTCAAGAATAAAGGTATAGCTGCCTGGGGTCGCCGCTTTGAGTAGCCGGTACTGAGCATTGTCTACTCGTGCATAGTTGGCGATCTCGGAAAGATCGCGACATAGCAAGGTGAAATGATGACGATCATCGACGCCACGAATGCGACGAATGCGATCCAGAACGCTGGCGTCGCCGGTATGGCCGCACAAGGCATAAGCCGAGTCCGTAGGCAATGCCACCAGACCGCCCTTGCGAATGATGTCAGCGGCCTGCTCAATCAAACGCGCTTGAGGGTTTTTCGGATGCAGCGAAAAGAATAGGGACATGAATGAATTCGAACTGATTGGGCGTTTAACACACCCGAAAAATCAGATCAGCTCGCTCCACACTGGCTTGAGATCGCCTGGCAGATCAGGCAGCTTGCCCAGATCCGTCCAGCTCTCACCGGGCGCATGGAAATCGGAAGCGCGCGAGGCCAGGAAGCCATAGCGACGACAGTAGTCGGCAAAGATTTCAACCTTGTCTGGCTTGTGCGAACTGGACAGGACTTCGATACCACGACCGCCGAGCTCCTTGAACTCACTCAGGAAGGCCTGCATTTCCTTCGGCTCCAGCCAGTAGCGACCGGGATGCGCAACAACCGCAATACCACCCGCACTGGTAATCCAGCGCACTGCCTGCTCAAGGGTCGCCCATTGATGCGGCACATACCCTGGGCGCCCTGCTCCCAACCATTGGGAAAAAACTGCCTTCACATCTTTAGCCAGCCCGCGCTCAACGATGTAGCGAGCGAAGTGGGAACGGCTGATCAAGGCCGGATTACGCGCATGGCGCATGGCCCCCTGGTAAGCACCATCGATGCCCTCACGCTCCAGCTCATCGCCGATACGCATGGCGCGCGAATCACGTCCGCTGCGCACCGCATCAAGGCCCTCGCTTAATTCCTTACTATAGATATCGATGCCCAAACCGACCATGTGTATGGTCTGCTCATTGCCCCAGGTCACGGATATTTCAACGCCACTGACAAAGCGCATACCCAGTTCTATGGCCATATCATGGGCCTCGGGCACGCCGGCAGTTTCATCGTGATCGGTGAGGGTGGCCAGTTCAACGCCATGAGCATGCGCGCGCCGCATCACATCGGATGGACTCAAGAGTCCGTCCGAATAATACGAATGGCAATGCATGTCAGCGTTCATCAATCCTCGGATGCGCTAAAAAACTCGTCGATAAGGGCGGCCACCTTGCCAGGATACTCATGGTGCATATTGTGGCCACAGTCGCTTAATACTACCTCACGCAGATCGCGAAAGCAGGCTTTGCGCCTAGCATATTCTTCTTCATGCCCATCAAAGCGCTTCATGACGAATGAGTCGCGCGCCGCCACCCACAGGATAGGTGCCGTGATAGCCCGCCAGCATGCCATGGCCTCATCGAGCCGATAACGGAATGGGCTGCGCCAGCGTTGTGGCGGATCAATCGCCAACCCTACCCGGCCATCACTGCGCAATTGGCCAAGATGGCTGGCCATAAAATCAGCCCGTTCCGGCGTCAGGCGCACATTGTCTTTCTGCAAGCGGGCGGCCAGCTCGGCAAAGTCGGCGTAGTCACGAAAGCGTGTCTCACCTTTCACTTCATCCAGCCAATCGGCATAGTGCTGCGGCGCGTCGTCTGGTCCCGTTGCTGGCAAGCCGAAACCTTCCAGTGATGCAATGCGGCTAAATCTTTCTGGTCGCACGCCTGCGTAAATGCACAGGACGTTCCCACCCAGACTATGGCCTAGCGCCTGCACCGGCCAGTTGGGAGAATAGTGATCAAGGACGGCTTCCAGATCAACCAGATATTCCGGATACCAGTAAGCGCCGTCATTCCATTGGGACAGACCAAAACCGCGCCAAACTGGAGCGATGAT